>JAGVHJ010000197.1 GCA_020056645.1 Desulfobacterales bacterium | reverse complement strand
GCAAGTTTTCGAGGGGCCGTTAACTCAGACGGTAGAGTATCTGCCTTTTAAGCAGAGAGTCACTGGTTCGAGTCCAGTACGGCCCACCAGAAAAACAAATGATGATGTCCCCATCGTCTAGCCCGGCCCAGGACACCGCCCTTTCACGGCGGCGACAGGGGTTCGAATCCCCTTGGGGACGCCAGATGGCAACAAAAGCTTTGGCTTTTGAAAACATACTGATAGGGCGCTGATCAATTTGGTCAGCGCCCTTTTGCGTTTAAAATCTCCCCCCGTCACCATCCGAAGAAGAGTCATCGATCATCCGGATGGGGTCATAAAAAAAACCCTCTCCTGTATCGATGGGGAAAGGGTTTTTTTATGAGCAATCGATCAGAGAGGGGCGCTTGACCGCTATCCGATTACGAGGAGCACGGCGTCTTTGGGAACCGAATCTCCGCTTGCAAAGTTGATGGCCTTGATGGTTCCGCCGACCGGAGCAGCCAGGGCGTTCTCCATCTTCATGGCTTCAAGGATGACGACGGTCTCGTTCTTCTCAACCGTGTCCCCCACTTTTTTGGGATAATTGACGATCATTCCCGGCATGGGAGCCTTGACCTCTTCTCCCTTGACCTCTCCGGCGGGAGCCGCTTTTTTCGGAGCTGCTTTCGGAGGCGGCGGCGGAAGGGGGGGCGCGGCAGGCGACGCTGCGGGGGTCAAGGCCACTGGCTGAGAGGCGACAGGCGCCGCCGGGGCAGCTAACGGCTGCGCGTAACGGATCACGGGCGGTCCGCCGACCTCATCCACTTCCACCTTATAATATTCATCTTCCACAAATACATTGAAGGTTCTCTTGCCGTCCGATTTCTCCGGCATTTTTTCGAGTTTGGCCTTTTCAACGACCAGCCCTTTTTTCGCCTTTTCGATGAGGGCGAGTTCGGCCTTGGCCTGTTCCAGGGATTTGGGTAGAACCTCCTTGGGCGGCTCCTCCTTGCCGTATTTCCATTTCAGGAACTTCCGTCCGGTCACCGGATAGAGAGCGTAGAGAACCACATCATCCTCATCCATCGCCAGCTCCTTGATTTCGGCCCGGGCCTTTTCGAGTTCGGGTTCAATCACCTCCGCGGGACGGCAGGTGATGGGCTCTTCGCCCCTTGAGTATCCTTTCAGGGCCTTCTTTTGAAGCTCCGGATTGATGGGAACGGCTGTTTTTCCATAAAGGCCGTAGCAGAGATCTTTCACCTGAGCGGTAATCATGGTGTAGCGTTCGCCGTTTTTGTCGTGAAGGACGTTATTGACGGTCTGTACCCCCACGATTTGGCTCGTGGGAGTCACGAGGGGAATCTGGCCCAGATCTTTTCTAACCCTGGGAAGCTCTTTGTAGACGGCGTCGATTTTGTCAAGCGCGTCCATTTCCTTCAACTGGTTGATGAGGTTCGAGAGCATGCCGCCCGGCGTCTGGTGGAGAAGCACATTGATATCGATGATGGATACCGTGTTGTCCGCCAGAAGGTGCTTGTATTTGGGCATGATTTCGCTTTCAAGGATTTCGTTGATCTCGGCCAGCTTTTTGATGTCAAACCCGGTGTCCCGGTTGGTTCCGACCAGGGCCATGACCAGGGGCTCGATGGCCGGGTGGGATGTCCGGTAGGCATAGGGCGTCATGCAGGTGTCCACGATATCGACCCCAGCTTCGATGGCCTTCAAGTGGGTCATGGAGGCGAGGCCGGAGGTGAAATGGCTGTGGAGATGAATGGGAAGGCCAACGGCGGCCTTCAAGGCCTTGATGAGGTTATAAGCGTCGTAGGGGGCCAGAAGTCCCGCCATATCTTTGATGCAGATGGTGTCCGCCCCCATCTTTTCAAGCTCTTTGGCCTTGTTCACATAGTAGTCCAGGTTGTAGACCTCTCCGCCCAGCCGGGGTTCGGTCAGTGTATAGCAGATACACCCCTGAAAATGTTTGCCGCACTCCTTGATGATGGGAACAACGGTCTCGAAATTCCGGTAATCGTTCAGGGCGTCGAAGGTGCGGAAAATATCCATTCCGTTTTCAACCGAACGGTACATGAAGGCCTTGGCCACATCGTCCGCATAATTTCTGTATCCCACAAGATTCTGGGCCCTTAAGAGCATGGAAAAGGGGGTCTTCTTGAAATAGCGTTTGAGAGTCCTGATTCTTTCCCAGGGATCTTCGTTTAAAAACCGGTGGGTGGCGTCGAAGGTCGCGCCGCCCCAAGTTTCCGTGGCCCAGAAACCGATTTGGTCCATTTTTTCAGCCACGGGAATCATGTCTTCGGTCCGTCCCCGTGTTGCAAAGAGGGACTGGTGACCGTCGCGCAGCGTCAGATCCATTATTTTTATCGGATTCTCCGCCTTTGGCCTCTCCGGACGGTAGTCCATGCTGGTCATTTTTACCTGATCGTGCTCACTCATCTTAAAGGTCTCCTTATCATCCTTATTATTTCCGTTGTTTTTTATCGTAGTTTTGATTTCTGAAATGTTCGAAGCTGCATCAAATGACGCAATTGCATCTGGGATTGTCTGCCGCTCACGCCCCAGATTCCCGAATGCCTGTATTCCGCCTGGGCCGGAGCAGCGATTTCCATCCCTGCGGAGGCCATCTCCTCCTCGGTTTTGATGTAAGCGGTCACCGCTGCCATGGCTGCGGCCATCTTCTTGTTTTTTTCCATGTGTTCCCCCCACTTGCGCTCTGTCCGGCTGATTATAAAGGAATATTACCGTGCTTTTTGGCTGGTTTCATTTCTCTCTTGCCGCTCATGATTTCCAGGGCGTCGATGAGCCTTGAGCGGGTGTCGGAGGGAAGAATCACCGAATCGATATAGCCTCTGTTCGCCGCTATGTAAGGGTTTGAGAAGAGATCGTTGTACTCGTCGATTTTTTCCTTCCGTTTCAGATCCGGGTTGGCCGCATCCTTGATTTCCTTCCGGTGAATGATGTTGGCCGCGCCGGCGGCCCCCATGACGGCGATTTCGGCCGTGGGCCAGGCAAAGGCCATATCCGCGCCCAGATGCTTCGATGACATGGCGATATAGGCTCCGCCGTAATCTTTTCGGGTGATCAGGAGGAGTTTGGGAACCGTGGCCTCCGAATAGGACCAGAGGAGTTTGGCGCCATGCCGGATGATGCCTCCCCACTCCTGCTGACTTCCCGGAAGATAGCCGGGCACATCCGCGATGGTCAGGATCGGGATGTTGAAGGCGTCCAGAAACCGGATGAACCGGCTTGCTTTGTCCGATGCGTCCACATCGAGGCAGCCCGCCATGACCTTGGGCTGGTTTGCGATGATGCCGATGCTTCTTCCATTGAGCCGGGCGAAACCGGTGAGGATGTTTTTGGCGTAATACTCGTGGGGCTGGAAAAACTCTCCGTTATCAACAATGGATTTGATCACGGCCTCCATGTCGTAGGAGGCGTTGGGGCTGTCCGGAATGATCGTGTCAAGCTCGGGCGATTTGCGCTGGGGGGCGTCACCGGTCTCTACAATCGGCGGATCTTCCATGTTGTTGGAGGGAAGATACGAGAGGAGTTTCCGGATCTGCGCGAGGGCGTCCGCGTCGTTTTCACAGGCGAAATGGGCGACCCCGCTTTTGGCGTTGTGGGCCATTGCTCCACCCAGATCTTCAAAGGTGATCTGCTCGCCGGTGACCGACTTGATGACTTCCGGGCCAGTGATGAACATGTAGCTCGTATTTTTAACCATGAAAATGAAGTCTGTCATGGCCGGAGAATAGACCGCACCGCCGGCCGTTGGCCCCATGATGGCCGAGATCTGAGGAATGACCCCCGATGCGTTGGAGTTTCTAAAAAAGATGTTGCCGTATCCGAAAAGAGCGTCCACCCCCTCCTGAATTCTTGCGCCGCCGGAATCGTTCATGCCCACCACAGGCACGCCAGCCTTGAGGGCCATGTCCATCACCTTGCAGATTTTATTGGCGTGCATCTCTCCAAGACTTCCGGCCCTGGAGGTGAAGTCCTGGGCAAAGGCGAATACCGGCCGTCCCTCCACCATGCCATGACCGGTGATGACGCCGTCTGAAGGAATCGTCTCGTTTTCCATGCCAAAGTTGACGCACCGGTGGCTTACAAACATGTCGATTTCACGGAATGTGCCTGGATCAAAAAAATGATCCAGCCGCTCACGGGCGGTCAGTTTTCCGTCTTTCTTGTGTTTTTCCACAGCTTTTTCACCGCCCATGCCGCGGATTTTTTTTTCAAGCGCTTTGAGTTTTTCTATTTTTTCAGAAACTGTAGCCATGTAACCAATCCTTTCGTAACTCCCTGTCGCTTCTCAAAAAACGTCAGAGAAAATGTGTATGCCGGATTCTCTCTTTTAGAAAATTTTAATTCCTTAAAAACCAACCCCATAAACTTCTATATCGTCTTGACATTGTCAAGATAAAATAAGAGCTCATCCGCCGCGGCGGTGGGCGCGATTGTCCCTTTCTCCACATCGTGGGTCAATCCTGGGAGGCGCTCCCTGATGGTTCTATTCAGCCGGAACCGCTCTTTCAAGCCCTCCTCGATCAATGCCCACATCCAGGAGACCGCCTGTTTTTTCCGGTTCAACTCAAATTCCCCGCTTTTTATAAACCGGTCCCGGTGATCGAGCACGGTTTCCCAGATATGCGCGATGCCGTTCATTTCAAGGGCGCTCGCCGTCATGACCGGAGGAGACCAATTGGCGGAGGCGGGCGAAATCAGATGGAGGGCGGTTTCATACTGCTGCCTTGCCTGGGCGGCCCGCACCGCGTTCTCCCCGTCCGCCTTGTTGATGACCAGGGCGTCGGCCATCTCAAGAATGCCCTTCTTGATTCCCTGAAGCTCATCTCCGCCCCCGGAAATAAGGATCACGAGAAAGAAATCGACCATGGAGGCGACCGTTGTTTCAGACTGACCCACCCCCACGGTCTCTATGATCATCACATCGAATCCGGCGGCCTCGCACACCAGCATGGCCTCCCTTGTTTTTCGAGCCACCCCGCCCAGGGTGCCGCCGGAGGGCGATGGCCTGATAAATGCGCTCTCTTCCGCGGACAAGCGCTCCATTCGGGTTTTATCCGCCAAAACGCTTCCCCCACTTTTCGCGCTCGAAGGATCGACCGCCAGGACAGCAGTCCGGTGACCTTTTTCGATGAGAAACATCCCCAGACTCTCGATCAAGGTGCTTTTCCCCGCGCCGGGGATGCCCGTAATTCCGAGCCTCACCGATCTTCCGGTATGGGGAAGAAGGGCTTCCATAATCCGCCTGGAGAGAATCTGATGATCCGGACGGGAGCTCTCGATGAGCGTTATGGTCTTTGCGAGAATCCGTTTGTTTTTTTCAAGGACGCCCTTCACATAGTACTGGGGATCTTGTTCCATCATTTGACTCTCACCATTCTCTATTCGTTATCCGCGTTCACACAGTTCCACTAGGACACCGCTGGTCGCTTTGGGGTGGAGAAAGGCAATTTTTGCGCCACCCGCTCCCATTCGGGGTTTTTCATCAATGAGCTGAATGCCCTTTTCCTTGAGCTCCGCCAGGGCCTGTTCGATATTTTCAACGCGGAAGGCCACATGCTGAATACCTTCGCCTTTTTTTTCGATATATTTGGCCACCGGTCCATCCGGGGCCGTGGATTCCAGAAGCTCCACCTCGCTCTCTCCCACAGGAAGAAATGCGGTGGTCACCTTCTGGGCTTCCACTGTTTCGGTTCCTTCCATATGGAGTCCCAGAACATCGGTCCAGAAATTTTTTCCCTGTTCAATACTCTTTACAGCGATGCCAAGATGATCAATTTTGAGAATTTTCATGAAAAGCCTCCTTGTGGGTGTTATGTTTTTATTTAGCGCCTGAACGAAAACCCTCTTTTTCCCCGATTGTTGCGTCAGACTCACATTTTAATCATCGAAATACTTAAATGTATTCCTGCGGTTAAAATTTTCGCCTTCCTTGAACTCGAAAAAAAATCCTTGTTTTCGTTCGGGCGCTATTTAGAATCCCTTTTTTCGTAGAACGCCTGTTTAAAGCTATTAAAAAAGTCGCCTATAATCGCCTTCCGGATCT
>JAGVHJ010000355.1 GCA_020056645.1 Desulfobacterales bacterium | reverse complement strand
ATCATCATTATAAAAGGATGGATGATATAAAAAGGCTTTCGTCCTTTGATTCTTAAAGGATAACGGCCTTTTTTTTATCTCTACCGAATGAGGGGCATGATAAGACTTTCTATGCGAATCGTTTAATTTCCTTGAGATAGGGTTCACTATTGGAGAGGAAAAACGAGAGCGCTCGCGCAAAATCAGGGCCCAGAACACCATCGATAAACATCTGGCATATCTCCTTCTGCCGTTGCAGGGTAAATTGTGAAGATACGAAGATATGCCGCTCTTCCTCCGTAATATCCTCAAGCAACCGCTTCAGAGCACTTCTGGCTCTGGGCTGATACATCCAGAAGTATAAAAAATCCAAGGCATGAATGCAGATGATTCTTTCAAGGTCCATGACCTCCATGTTGGTCTGCGTCTGTTTCTTTGCTGGTTGTGCAAATATCTCAAGGGTTCTTTTCTCGGGGAATAGAAGTTCCAACTGCGAATAGACATGAATCAGATCAGACAATTTCTTATGGTAGTCTCGAGACCGGATGTTGATATTCCGATATCGATCCGCCAATCCCTCAATCAGACCAGCCATAATATCAGATGCTGTCTTTGAAATTATAGCCGCCCATTTCTGAAGTACAAGATTCACATCCGGTATGGCCCACATGGATAACAGCCCACCTATAAATGAATTCAGAAGAATGGCGATGGGTATTGATAAAACGCTTCTGAAAAAATTTCCGTAAATAGCTCCCTTGGGAAGTCCTCTGAAAGCGTTGTGACTCGATAGGTAAACGCCATTAATAAGGGCCATGATGGTGTAGAGAAGCACGGGATGAGTGGTTGTGGTAATACCGCATATCTGCTCAAGAAAACTGGTTTTAACCAGATACTCCAATAAAGGCACGGAGAAGCCGGTGTAAAGAAGGGAATCTGCGATTCTGTCCCAGCTGACATAAGCGTTCCATCTTAAAAGTGGAGAACGTCTGAACCCGCCGCCTCCCAAAATGGACTGTAAAATATTCCTGAGCCCTGTGATGCCAAACCAGATAAAAGCACCGAAATAGGCAAGAACCCACCACTCTTTGGTGAGTGCAAAAGTCAGGAAAGCGGGAACAAAACCCGCAATGACTTTAACCGCATTTCTCAAGTGAGAATTAAAATAGGCCCAGGGAATTTTATTGTTCTTCTTTTTATCCTGCCGATTGTGTAAATGAAGATCATTTGAAACATGCCGATTGATGCCTCCCAGGGCGACGACGTTGCCTTCGTCGGTCATTCGCGCGACATCCTCATGAACAGCCCATTCCACTTTAATGGCATGTCCGATAACTGGATTCCCAAGGAATTCAGCAAGCCGTTGAAATGCCTGAAACGATTTTGCTCTATTCTTGGAGGGAAGCAGGGTGAAGCGCTTGCAGACATTTATACGGATGGGCAGAATTCCGTGTGTCGACAGGTCTCTTTTTATTATTTGCTTCATCGCACGCCTGCCCAATGTTTCAACAACGGCCAACCCCATGCCATGGGAACCACTGATCCGTCCGGTGGAATCACTTCCGATTCTTGCCTTTAAATATTTCCCCTTGTACATGCTCTGAAGGGAATCAATGTCGTGAAGAATCATGAACATTTTTTCAATAATCGCCAATCGATCCGGCGGATTCTTTCGCTCAATCATTTGGATGGTGTCTAAAATAATCCGTTTTAACGCAATGGGATTTTGTGCGTTAATAGCTTCCTGGAGTCTACTGATCGCGGGGAGGTGACCTCTTTTTCCTGCTGTCCAGTCTTTGAGATTGAGCAGTTCGAGCCTTGAAATCATACCGTTGCAATCATAAATCAATTCAAGAACCTCCTCCACCTCAAGATTAGAAAGGTTCAGGGTTATGCGATGCCCGGATTGAATTTTTGCAAGCCGGGTCAATAATTCAAAGGCCGAATATTGTAAAAGCTTCGGGACATCCGGTTCATTTCGAGGGATTTCCGGATCTGGCAGGCCAGGATGATTGGCGAGAGAAAAGCAGGCTGCGGCTATTTTCTCGACGTCCAAAAGATTCATTTGATTGAACCACTCGCTGATCTTCTCCTTCTCATCAGGCTCAGAACTCTCATAGACGGCTTGCAATGATTCCGCCCGACGGGTCAGAAACTCCATAATTTTTTTATGAAGAAAGGTTTCAAGGTGAAGGATGGATTTCTGGCCGATCCCCACGAAACGAATAAATTCATTCTCATCCAGGGGTTTGAGTTCAATCCCATACTCTTTCTTTAAATAATCGAGCTGATTCTGATTAAACGATCTAAAAAGGGCCATCACATGTTTCTGTTGATAAGAAGAGACCTGACGCCCCTCGGCCATCAACTCCTTTAAAACCGGTTCCTCTAGAAAACAGAGGAACGCCTGCGAATCGGCGAATCCTCTTGGAACCCAAACCAGATTGATATACTTTTTTTTGTACGGCACGTAATACTCGATACCAATCCGGATATCAATATCCATAATTTCAGCCGCTTCCAGAAGCTCCGCCGCGAACCGGGGTTCAATAAAATTATAATGGACAATTCTTAACCGTCGAATACCCTTTATCCAAGCATCCATAATGAGGTGGGTTGAAGATTTTCTTCCTTTTGTGTTGGCGTCATGGACGTGATCATCAAATGAAATCTGATTCCACTCTTCAGGCATTTCTAGAAGATAATACTTCCTAAGCTGATTCCTAACGATGCGAGGTTTTCCAGACGCCGTTATTCTGAAATCATGGGCCAATTTCAGCTGCCTGCGTTGATTACCGCGCGCTCGAACCACCTCTTTCATGATCTGCATCAGCGCCCGTGATGTGTTTTTTGGCAGAGAACCTTCCGCAGTCCCCAACACTTCTTCACGAAGAAATCGAAGGGAACTTAAACGCTCGTCCATGCCTCCTACCTCAAAGGAGGTGAGAAGGCCCGCCATTGCGTAGGCGATGCGTAAACTTCTTGATTCAGCCATCTCCTTGATGCCGCGGGGGTGGAAATACCCATAATACTCTCGACGGACATAATCCAGATCACGCCTTCTTTCACAGATATTGTTTACGATCCGAATCAGTTCATAATCTCTTTTATCGAAAAGCAAGCGGGAAATATGTTCTGATGGGTCGTTTTCAAATCGATATTCAATAGTGTTCGTCGACATGAGCGGCTGATATGACCTTTTGTATAAAAAAATTATGGGGCGATTTTTATCCCATCATGCACGATTTTTAAAATCATGTAAATCAGTTTCAGCATAAGCATGCATCGAAGAGAAGCCGGCGGGAGAGAGAATGAATGGTCTAAGCGGCAAACAAAAAAAGGGTGGCGTAAAATAATATTCACCACCCTTGTATTACCTATTTGGAACGTAGCTTTTTCAGCTTGATTCGATCAGGCGACCTGTGTTGCGACCATATCGCCAATTTCCGAGGTGCTATACCCCATTTTCCCGGCATCAAGGCTTTTCATTTTATTCGCCGTGATTTCCATCACCGCCTGTTCAATCTCATCGGCTGCCTTGGTTTCTCCTAAAGTATCAAGCATCATAGCTCCCGAACAGATCGCCGCCAAGGGATTGATCACGTTCTTGCCGGTATATTTCGGAGCGGATCCGCCGATTGGCTCGAACATGCTCACACCTTCTGGATTGATATTTCCTCCGGCGGCGATCCCCATCCCTCCCTGGGTGATGGCCCCAAGATCCGTGATGATGTCGCCGAATAGATTTCCGGTGACAAGGACGTCGAACCATTCAGGATTTTTCACCATCCACATGCAGGTTGCATCCACATGGTAGTAATCCCGTTTGATATCCGGATATTCCGCCTTTCCTATTTCATGAAAAGCCCGCTCCCAGAGATCATATACAAAGGTGAGGACATTGGTTTTACCAACCAGGGCAAGCGTTTTTTTCTTATTCCGCTTCCGAGCCAGTTCAAAGGCGTAACGCAGACACCGCTCCACCTGAAACCGGTTATAAACCATGCTCTGAATGGCCACTTCGTTCTTGGTTCCCTTCATGGAAATGCCGCCAATTCCCGTATAAATACCCCCGGTGTTTTCGCGGACCACCACGTAATCGATCTCTTTGGGCCCTTTGTTTTTAATCGGCGTTTCAACACCGGGATAGAGTTTTACAGGCCTCAGGTTTATATATTGGTCAAGCTCAAATCGTAATTTCAACAGAATTCCCTTTTCGAGAATTCCAGGCTTCACGTCCGGGTGGCCGATGGCCCCCAGATAAATGGCGTCAAATTTTCTTAAATCATCGGCGGCCGTCTCCGGAAGGACCTCTCCGGTTTTCAGATACCGATCCCCGCCATAATCAAATTCGGTGAGATCCAGACTGAAGCCATGTTTCTTGGATGAGGCCTTGAGAACTTTTAATCCTTCACGAACCACTTCAGGGCCGGTGCCGTCGCCTGGGATAACGGCGATCTTATACGTTTTTCCCATAATAGACTCCTTTTTCAAAAGCCGACAGCGGACAAAAACTGAATCGTCAATCCAGCCGCTGCCTTGTGATAATCGTTTCCGTCTTTCACCTGATGAGGGAAAGCGAGTTTCCGGTTCTGGAATAGACCTCAATCGAGGTCAGTTAGATCGAACCACACTTTATATATACTAAACTTACTGTAGTATTTATAAAGAGCCATCAAAAAATGTCAAGATTTTTCGTTACGAAAAGCAGGGGAAAGCGACATGCATTTTAGTCCTCCAACGATTTGGAATGGAGGCTTCCTATCATAAAACGAAAAAAGATATATATTGACACCCCATCCAATATTCGGCATACTTTTTCAAAAGTAAAAAAACGGTTTCTCATTTTTTCCTTTGTTTGCGTCCCCAGATATTACAAGTATTAAGAAAATAAAATCTTCATAGGCCAACAATCATTAGCAACGCCTTTTACAATTAAACGACTTCTATCAGAAGGAGGACTTTAATGGAAAAAAAAGAAAAAACAGCAGGGGAAGAAGTAGCGAATGAAAAAGAGCAACAACCGGAAGAGGTTTCAAATCCCAATGAAATCGTAAAAAAGCATGTTATCGGCTCGATGGCGGTGGGGCTTGTTCCCCTGCCTCTTGTCGACCTGATGGCCTTGACGGGAGTCCAACTGAACATGCTTAGAAAACTAACGCAACACTATCAAGTATCTTTTTTCAAAGATAAGGCGACGAACATCCTTGCGAGCCTCATAGGAAGCGGTTTGCCGGTAGCCTTTTCCGGACTTTTCACCAGCATTGTGAAAACCATTCCCATTATCGGGCAGACCACAGGCGCGCTGGTGATGCCCGCCATATCCGGGGCCTCCACATATGCTGTCGGCAAGGTCTTCATTCAGCACTTTGAATCTGGTGGAACATTCCTCAATTTCAATCCCGAAGCTGTAAAAGAGTATTATGCGGCCATGTTTAAGGAAGGGCAACAGGTCGTATCCAATTTGAAGAAAAAAGAAGACGTCGCTCGATAAAAAAAATTGATTGAATCCATTTTTCCCGGTCTGATTGATCTTTATGGCCGGTGTTAATTTTTGGGACTCTCCCACCGGGAACAGCGATATGAAGCAAAATGCTAACTATCTGTTATCAATTGTTATTTTTAAAAAAACAGACCGACAATGCTGAAAAATTTTAAAGAAAAGGTCAATCGGAATCTGCCAGCAATCGTCATACCGACTGTCCTCATGCTCTTTATCTGCATTTATCTCTTTAACCGGATCTTCATTATCGTTCATGGTGGCGAGGCTGGGGTTTTGTACCGGCTCTTTTTTGGCGGAACCGTTGTGGACAAAGTCTACGCCGAGGGTTTTCATCTGAACTGGCCCTGGGATACGATGAATATCTATAATGTAAGGGTTCAAGAAATCGCTCATGAATTTGATGTGCTGTCGAAAAACGGCCTAAAAATCAAACTCAATATTTCCATCCGATACTATCCGGAATATAAGCTCCTGGGTGTGCTTCATCAAAAAGTAGGACCGAATTATGCGGCAGTGGTCGTCATACCGGAAATCGAGCAGGTGCTGCGATTGATTATCGGTCAGATGGATGCCGAAGATGTGTATACCACAGGCCGGACCATTATTGAAAAGTCATTGAATGATGCAACCGAGCAGATCGCCCAACGCTTTATCATCGTCGACAATGTGATCGTCAAAAAAATGACCCTTCCGGAACAGGTGGAGAAAGCGATCCAGAATAAGATCGAAGAGAAGCATATCGCCGACGCCCATTTGTATAAAATTGAAAAACAGAAAAAGGAAGCGGAAAGAAAACGGATCGAAGCCAATATGATGAAAGAGTATAACGATATCGTCAACTCATCTCTTACCGAAAAGATCCTGCGGTGGGAAGGAATCCAAGCGACGCTTGAACTCAGCAAATCACAGAACGCAAAGGTTGTAATAATCGGAAA
This sequence comes from Desulfobacterales bacterium, assembly GCA_020056645.1. Classification (GTDB taxonomy): domain Bacteria; phylum Desulfobacterota; class Desulfobacteria; order Desulfobacterales; family JAHIVH01; genus JAHIVH01. Next base: position 1,231 of record JAGVHJ010000355.1, on the reverse strand, counting down.
TGGCAAGGAGGGGTTTCCCGTTATCGGAAATTTTGTTCTCAACGAGACCGAAGGGGTGGAAAACAAGACTGAATCCAACGCGCTTCATTCACCTCCGGTTGAAAAGGAACCCATTCTTATTCAAAAAAAGCCCGCGGCCATGGATGAAGAGGAAGAGACCATCTACCCCAACAAAAATATAACCGATGAACAAAACACGTCCGGTTTCTCCAATTAAAGAGAGAAGCAGCGTATCTCCTCATGCAAGAACGCCGGTCTACGGAAATTGAATATGCGTGTCTTCTTACCCAAAGCCTCAGTAGTGATGATGAGCGTTGTCCTGCTGCTCACGATTGCGGGATGCACGGCAAACGAATCATTACCCGACAAACGCTCCCGGAGAATTGCAAATCAGAACGGCGACATTCTCATCGCTTGCGTGGACTCTTCGTCTGCCCCGAGTTTTTTCAAGGAGGGCGTTTCCATGAGAGTGGAAGAGATAAACGCCCGAGGAGGAACTCTCGATCGGAAGCTGAAAGTCCTCTTCTTCGATGATGCAGGGGAGGAACGGGCCGGCGAAAAAGTGGCCAGAGATATTGCCGCAAACCCAGATATATCGGCCGTTATCGGCCATCGAAATTCAAACGTTGCGATTCCCGCCTCCATTACCTATGAGGAGAACGGAATTCTATTTATCTCCACGGGGGCGACCCATCCCAGCCTGACGCGATACAGCAAGAATTTCACCTTTCGCAATATACCCGCAGACGACGAAACCGGTCGTCAAATCGTGGAGTTCATCTCCAGGAAGGCTTTTAAGAATCTGGTCATTTTCTATCAACGGGATTTCGAGGGAAAGCGTCTCGCTGAAATTCTGCATGAGAACGCCGTTGAAAAGGGAATCAACGTGGTTTCCAAACGCTCCTTTTTCGCATGGCAGGATGACTTCAAGGCCGACATTTCATTGGTAAGAAGCACTTTTCAGTTCGATGCCATTTTCATTGCAGGCGCCCTTCCCGCTTCGGCCATTTTGATCAAACAGATACGGGACATGGGCATCACCGCACCGATCATCGGCGGATCAGGTCTCGATTCCCCCATGCTCATTTCCGAGGCAGGAAGAGCCGCGGAAGGAACCGTTGTCTCAACGGTCTTCAATCCGAAAAGCTCAGAAAAAAACACCCGGGACTTCATCAACCGGTTTGAGGAGAAACTTGGATTTCAACCCGATACCTGGGCGGCCCAGGGCTAT
>JAGVHJ010000296.1 GCA_020056645.1 Desulfobacterales bacterium | reverse complement strand
GAAAACATGATGAATGTCAACCAACTTACCATGGAAGAAGATGATATCATGCTTCTATACACGGATGGGATTGTTGAAGCCAAAGATAAAAGAGATGAAATGTATTCAAACGAAAAACTGGTGGATGTTTTCAAAAATCTTTGTCTCAGCGAAAAATCCCCAACAGAAATTAAATCCGGAATCTTAGACTCTCTAAAAAACTTTAATTGTAAAGATGACGTGACCCTGGTGATTTTAAAAAAATCGGGAACGAACAAAACGGGCTTTTCGCCATCTTGATGAATAGCTGCTGAATAGTTCCCATTCGTTTTTATAGTGGCCCCCTAAATCAAGACAAAAATCGATCGAATTGAAGCCGCACATTGTGGTTCACTCGCAGCTGAAAAGAGCCGCGCGGTTTTTATAGTTGTTTTTGTTGGTGATTTTGTGGGTGATGAATCCCCTGCGGAGCGGAGCGAGACAGGGGTTTTATCAGCCACCGTTCGAGGAAACTTATCCACGATCAAAGCCCCGCCACCAATCGCTGTTCGATACACGATATCCGGTGTCTTTTGACCCAGCGATTGGTGCGGACGCTCGTTGTTGTTGAAGACAAAATACGCGGCCAAGCCAACCAAACCCTCCGTTCAACCATCGAGGCATATCCTTTCAAATCCACATCATTATGCTTAACACTATGCCAGAGGCGCTCAACGAAGATATTGTCGAATATTCCATATTGATATGATACAAAAGCATGTGTAATATAAAAATTGGATATGATTCTATCATCAAGAGGGAGGTCCATGTTTTCAAAACATCCCCGACCGGCCTATCGAGATTCATTTAAAATTTTTCATGAGCTCATGAAAAGAAAAGTGCGGGAAATCCTTCTGGTTTCAAGCCCCTATGAGGCCTTTATCATGGAGGAGGAAGGCCGCCTTTCTGAAAGAATCGTCCATGAATACAACGGCTTGAATCTGAGCAGCCCACCGATGATCACCTGGGCCTCATCGGCCGAGGAGGCCTTGGCCCTCCTGGAGAAGAAAGAGTTCGATCTGGTGATCGGCATGCCCCGTCTGCAAGACATGGCCCCCCCGCTTCTCTGCCGGAAGATCAAGGAACGCTATGGCAATCTTCCCGTTTATTTTCTGGCCCACGACCTTCTTGAGACCGAACGGCTTGGTGGGGCTTCGGGCCATCGTGAGTTCATCGACCGGGTTTTCCTCTGGCAGGGGAACGCGGAGCTATTTTTAGCCCTCATCAAAAGCGCCGAAGACCGCTTGAATGTTTTTGACGACACGGAAAAGGCCAAGGTTCGGGTCATCATTCTTGTGGAAGATTCCCCCCTTTATCTTTCATCGATTCTTTCTCTTTTATATAAGGAGATCGTCCTTCAGACCCAGTCGGTCATGGACGAGTCCATCAACGCCGAGCAGCGTCTATTGAGAATGAGAGCCCGGCCCAAAATCCTCATCGCGGAGAGTTTTGAAGAGGCGGAATCTCTCTATAGACAATTCAAGCCCTTTCTCCTTTGTGTGCTTTCCGATGTGCGGTTTGCGAAGGGAGGCAACCTGTGCGACACCGCAGGATTTGATTTTCTCTCCCTGATCCGGAGCGAAATGCCCGCCCTTCCCCTGGCCATGTTGAGCTCCGACGTCGCAAATAGCCAGCGTGCCGCCGCCGTTCAGGCGGTTTTTTTTAACAAGAACGCGCTTTCCCTTCATGGCGATATCCGCTATTTTCTGGTGAGAAACCTGGGGTTTGGCGATTTTGTTTTCCGGCTGCCCGGCGGAAGGATCCTGGCCACCGCGTCCAACTTGAGGACACTGGGATACATTCTTCCTTCTGTTTCCGAAAAGTCGATTCTTTTTCACGCGGAGCGGAACGATTTTTCAACCTGGCTCATGGCCCGGGGGGAGATCGAACTCGCAGAGGCCCTGAAAGATGTAAAGGTCGCCGATTTTAAAAGTGAAACCGAGGTCAAGGGCTACCTCTCTTCCGCGATCAAAACCACCCTCGTCAACCGGCAGCAGGGACGGGTGGCCGATTTTATTGGCAATGGATTCGATCCCTACGCCGAATTCGTGAGAATCGGCCGGGGCTCCCTGGGTGGAAAGGCGCGGGGCCTTGCGTTTCTGATGAATCGCCTGAAGGAGGCCCCCCAGCTTCAGGAGAACCATCCGGAGATTGATATCGTCATTCCAAGGACCATGGTCGTTTCAACGGAAGGGTTTGACGCCTTTGTCGCGGAGAATCATCTGAAGAATTTCACGGCCGACGGCCTCGAAGACGCGGCGATGGAGACCCTTTTCCTGAACGGCGTTTTCCCCGAGTGGCTCAGGCGGGACCTGGAACAGATGCTTGACCAGGTCAACTATCCTCTGGCGGTCCGTTCGTCGAGTCTTCTTGAAGATGGCTATTTCAGGACATTCGCGGGCGCTTACCACACTTTCATGCTGCCCAACAACCATCCGGATTTGAAAGTAAGGCTCTCCCAACTGATTTCAGCCATCAAGCTCGTTTACGCGTCGACTTTTTTCAAAGGAGCCCAGGCCTTCGCCAAGACAGGCGTCTCACATACCGAAGAGGATAAGATGGCCGTCATGATTCAGCGGCTTGCGGGAAACCTTTATGGCGGCTATTTTTATCCCGCGGTTTCCGGGGTGGCCCAATCCCACAATTACTATCCGATCGCCCCCATGAAGCCCGAGGAGGGGGTCGCCTTTATCTCCCTGGGGCTCGGCAAATCGGTGGTGGAAGGCTACGCCTCTCTCCGGTTTTCACCTCGCTATCCGGAGTCGATTCCGCACTTTTCCAGCGTCGACGACATCTTGGACCATTCCCAGAAGTGGTTTTTCGCCCTTGACATGAAACCAATCCCAGAGCCGGTTACCGGATCGGCCTCTTTATTGCTCTCAAAACTCGACCTCTCAGAGTGTGGGGATCATGAGCCGGTGAAACTTTTTTCAAGCACCTATTTCCCCGAGGACCACCGGATCAGGGATACGCGCCACGCCGCCGGATATCCGGTATTGACCTTCGCACGAATTTTAAAGCATTCGTTTCTCAAGGTGACGGAGATCATCGGGGAGATTCTCGATCTGGGACAAAAGGGCATGGGGGGTCCGGTTGAGGTTGAATTCGCCATCGACCTACCGTCCGACATGAGAGAGCGTCCCGAGTTTCAGCTTCTTCAGATCCGTCCCCTGTCGCTTCCCCATGAAAATCGGGATGTGGAGATTTCACGGCAAGACCGGGATCATGCGATTTGCCTTTCCGGAAACGTCATGGGGCGGAGCATGATCAAACCTTTTTACGATTTGGTCTATGTCAGGCCAGACCGGTTCGATCCATTGAAAACCATCGAGATCGGACGCGACATAAAATCGTTCAATCATCTGCTCGAAAAAGAGAAGCGGGGCTATATCCTGGTCGGGCCTGGCCGATGGGGATCGGCGGACCGGTTCCTGGGCATTCCCGTGTCCTTTCAGGATATTTCCGGGGTTTCAGCCATCGTGGAGACCGCCTCGGATCGGGTGAACGCCCTCCCTTCCCAGGGCGCCCATTTTTTTTATAACATCACCTCCCTGGGGGTCAGCTATCTCACGGTGGCGAACCGGGAAGGGGAGTGGTTCGACTGGGCGTGGATCGCGTCTCGCCCGGTTTTTCGTGAAACACCATTTGTACGGCATGTCCGGCTGGAACGCCCGGTCACGTTAAAGGTGGACGGGAAAACATTGAAGGCGGTTATCATTGAAAACTAAATCACATGGGGGATGCGTATGAAAGCGTTTATGGAAAGCGTCAAGGTAAAAGATCCGGATCAGAAAGAGTTCCATCAGGCGGTGATGGAGGTTGTCGACTCGGTGAAGCCGGTGCTGGACAGAAATCCGCAATACCGGAAGGCCAATGTCCTTTCGAGGATTGTGGAACCTGAAAGAACGATCATCTTCCGGGTCCCTTGGATGGACGACCGGGGAGAGATCCATGTGAACCGGGGATTCCGCATCGAAATGAACAGCGCCATCGGGCCTTACAAGGGCGGATTGCGATTCCATCCGTCGGTCAATCTCTCCATCCTGAAGTTTCTGGCCTTTGAGCAGGTCTTTAAAAACGCCCTCACCACCCTTCCCATGGGCGGCGGCAAAGGGGGCTCCGACTTCGATCCCAAGGGAAAATCGGACAACGAGGTCATGCGGTTCTGCCAGAGCTTCATGTGCGAGCTCTTCCGGCATGTGGGGCCCAATACCGACGTGCCCGCGGGGGACATCGGCGTGGGGGCCCGGGAGATCGGCTTCCTGTTCGGCATGTACAAAAAATTGAGGAATGAATTCACGGGCGTGTTGACGGGAAAGAGCCTAAACTGGGGAGGAAGCCTGATCCGGCCCGAGGCGACCGGATTCGGCTGCGTCTACTTCGCCTCTGAGATGCTGGCGACGAAAGGGGAGAGTTTGAGCGGGAAGCGCTGCCTGATATCGGGGTCGGGGAACGTGGCCCAATACACGGTGGAAAAGATTCTTGACCTGGGTGGCGCGGTGTTGACCCTCTCCGATTCCTCTGGATATATCTATGACGAAGCGGGGATCGACCGGCAGAAGCTGGCGTTTGTTAAAAAGTTGAAAAATGTGAGCCGGGGCCGGATCAAGGAGTATGCGGATAAATATAAGGAAGCGGTCTATACGCCCAGGGATGGGGCGGTTCTGTTCAACCCCCTCTGGAACCATAAAGCCGACTGCGCCTTTCCATGCGCCACGGAAAACGAGATCAATCAGACCGACGCCGGGCATCTCGTGAAAAACGGGGTCCGGCTCGTATGCGAAGGAGCCAACATGCCGACCATGCCCGACGGGGTCAAGGTGTTTCAGGATAGCGGCGTTCTCTATGCTCCGGCCAAGGCCTCCAACGCGGGCGGGGTTGCGGTTTCCGGCCTTGAGATGTCCCAGAACAGCATGCGTCTCTCCTGGCCCAGAAACGAGGTGGATGAGCGGCTTCAGTTTATCATGAAGAGCATTCACAAGGCCTGTGTCACGGTCGCCGAAGAGTATGGCTCGCCGGGGAACTATGTGATCGGCGCGAATATCGCGGGTTTCATCAAGGTTGTCAACGCCATGATCGATCAGGGACTGGTCTAATTTCTTGACCTTGCCTAATTCCATTTTGCATTCAAGACGCAGCCAACAAAGGTAGCGCTTTGAATGCGAATTGGAATAAATAGTGCCCGAACGAAAACCAAGATTTTTTTTTCGAGTTCAAGGAAGGCGAAAATTTTAACCGCAGGAATACATAGAAGTATT
>JAGVHJ010000537.1 GCA_020056645.1 Desulfobacterales bacterium | reverse complement strand
TGGGTGCTGGGCCGAAGAGTTTGGATGTACTGTAGTATGCGGCGCGGAGATCGCAACCTGCCTGGGAATATGTTCAGCAAGTAATGCCTGGTGTCTTACACAATATACTATTTGTACAGGGTTAGAAATTGCATGCAAAGGCTTTTGCGGGGTAACCTATGGAATTCCCATTGCGGCTTTGGAGGTGGGGGGCTTTTCCCTTGAGACGCTTTCATCGATATTAGAGGCTTTCGGTCTGGTCAATACCGGTTTGACGTTTCCGGTTGATCTTTACCTACCCAAAACATTTACTACTTTTGACTGGACCCAGGCAGACGGCGGCAACCCAATACCATTTTATACCTATTGGGATTCCGATAAGTATTATTCTATCAGCCATGACCGTTATACGCTCAGTTATGATCTTCAAGTTAAGATGAAGGTCGATCCTGACCAGAATTACTACATGGCCGGCCTCTCCTTCAGAGTCAATGAGAAAAACGGAAACGACCCCATAAGAAATGGGGGAAATTTTCTTGGCGTCTCTATCGTAAGAGGTGATAACACTATTGTGGATAGGGAAGGGAATATCACCGAAGGCATTCCGGATGAATTGGTGCCAATTAATAGAACAGGTAATGATACGCCTTTGATTGTACTATGGGCTCAGAAAGATACAAATAATGATAATTACATTACCCCCCGGTGGACCTGGTCTTCACCATTGACAGGTACAACCGTGGAACTATGGCCTCAGGAACGCGTGTGGCTGGCATATGCCCCAATGCCGACTGATTTTTGTGTGCTTGATCCTTCATCAAACAAATATTTTCTTGACTGGATTACCCTCATGGTTCGGGTGGATGAAAAAAAGGTTTCAGGAGTGAATGTAAATGACATTAAAGTATTTCTTTCCAATGCAAATGATGCAGGATGCCATGGGGGATGTAAAGATACTCCGGCAAGTGCAACTGATCTAATGATAGATTATTATCGAGGCTATAATCCGAGACTACCCAAAAACAGTAGAGACGCCAAATGGCCCGTGTTTAGCCCTTCATATTTTTCTTGTAAACAGGATAGATTCTCTCTTCTCGGGGAAGACAATATCGATACCAAAACTGAAATAAAGTGGACTGTTAATCCAGCAATACCGGCTCATTTCGGGATTACAATTACAAAAATGGGAACGGGCTGGGAAAACAATGCGGTATTACGTATAAAAAATTTCACAACGAATGGGTATAATACATCGGCCAACACCCCCTCAGAATTAAGACAAAAATGGCCCAAAGAAATCGGCATACATGTTTTTGGAAAGAACGAAAATGCAATTTATTTTGATGATTATGGCATCAGGCTGAAAGGTAGAGATTCTTTCTAAATCTATAGTGAAGCGTAACAATGGGAGGGGATACCATGAATCGGATGAGTAGTTTTTTATTGATAATGATGCTTTTTGTATCATTTAATTTGGCTTATGCTGAAAATGAGACAAACAAGAAGTCATGCCGGGATATACCTAAAGAAAATCGAGATGAGGCAAACTTTCTTGTCAATAAATTCAAAGAGAAAATGACAGAAAAATATAGCGGTGAGAAAGAAAAATTGGACAAATTAAATTCCATGTTCAGTTCCGGCCAATTTAACGAAAGCGAAATTCGACTGCTCGCAAAAGAAATTTCAGAACTTCGATTGCAAAGGTACATGGAAATCATTGAATTCAAAATATTTTTCTTTAATAAATATGGTGTGGAAATATTTTAGCGCGACCAATATTGGCCGGAAATTTTCGTGAACTCATTTCTTGAACAATAGAAGGAAAAAAACATATGCAACTGATTATCACCGGAAAAGGCGGAAGCGGAAAAAGCACCTTTTGACCGATCCTCGCGCAGAAACTCTCAAAACAAGGCCTGAACATCCTTGTGGTGGATGCGGATACTCGCCCAGATGATGGTTTTTCGGATGAGAGATTCGAAGGCTTTTGCTCTAAAACGGGCAAACGGTTTGAGGCCTTTAGGCCTTTGTTTTCGCCAATTCAGCAAAAAGCCAAGAAGCTCCCGAAAAAAATAAGGAACGAACAAAACGGGCTTTTCGCCATCTTGATGAATCGCTGCTGAATAGTTACAACAAAAAATGGAATATCGCGTAAAAGGAGTCGATGATGCTTTTAAATACACAACAAACGCGTGGGGCGGCCGTGCTGGTTTTAATGGCCGCGACGGTCGCAACTTTATGTGATAAGGTCCATGTGATGACCCATACGCTTGTCTACCCGCCTCCCACCATCGACGGTCAGGCATGGTGGGTGTTCCCTTGTTTTTTTATGGCCTTTTCAATCATGGTCGTGGGGTATTTGATATTCGCCCGCCATTTGCCTGAAAAGATAGAAAGGGAGTATAGCCAGACAGGGGGTGGTGATCTCTCCGGCCTTGTTGAATCCTTTCTTCTTTTCGTGATGGTGTATCTCCTCAGCGGATTTGCAAGCAATCATCCCCTGTTTTTGAACGCTCTTTTTTATGGAACCTTTATGATACGACTATCGGTCGCCAAAGATCGCCTCTTTATGGCCGTGATAGGCCTGGTGCTTGCCGTTGGGGGTGCTTTTGCCGAAGGAGTCTTTGCGATGATGGGGTTGATGGATTATTCGCGGCCAGACTTTTTTTATGTTCCAGCCTGGCTTCCGGGCCTTTACTTGCATGGCGCTTTTGCGTTGCGGGAGGGCGTGCGAAATCTCATTTTTTGCAAATCGGATAGGCGAGCCCCCTTGAGATAGGCATCGTATCTTTGGGGAGTAGAGGTGTGATTCATGCTTCCCATTTGTGCGGGTGACCGGACCGGGTTACTCGGTTTGTGAATCGGGCTCATAGAGGCCAGGAAGATCGGATAGGGGACGGAACCCGAGGGCTGTCGCCTGATCCAGGCCGGAGTCATCAATTTCAAACACATGGATCACGCCGGTGGTTGCGCCGCAAAGGGCGATCCGGTAATAGCCGTCCACATCGCTGTAAGAGGAGATGACATGAATCCCGTTCTCTGTGAGAGCGGAGGCCATCTCTGCCATGCTGACGCCGCCCCCCCGGCATTGAAGCGAACCATCATATTTGTATACTTCCGTTGTTGAGAGGCTTTGTCGATGCGTTTCTCCGCCGCTCTCCGAGGATGATGTTTCAACAGAGCCGTTGCATCCGCTCAGGGATAGCGATATGGCGGTGATGATAGTGAGAAGGATATTTTTCATGGGCCCACATCTCTTGCACATAACGATATTTCCGTTTGTTTTTTCGAAACACCATACTATAGATCTTTTTTTTGTCAAACCTTAAATGAAAGATTAGAAGAAAACCAATTTATTTTATGGCCGTCTCTTGATATGAATTCACCCATGGAAAGAGAGGAAAAGCAGATCTGGGAATTGGCGGATGTGATTGATCTCGAATATTTTCTTCATCAATACGCAAAAGAGAAGGAGGGGTATGTCGGCCAGCCGGGCCTTCCGGAGCGAGAGATCTATCTGAACCACATCGAACCGGCTCTTACCAAGATGCCCGATGGCCCCGAAAGACGAAAGGCGATTTTAAGGCGCTGGCTCCATCTCAAACAGCGTGCCGCAAAAACAGAGAACAGCCCCCCATTTTCCGGGATAATCCTGCCGGGGCAGGGGTTCCGGCGTATTTTCACAGGAGCTCTTTTTTTGCTGAGCACCGCTGGTTTTCTTTCCGGTTCCGCGCTCGCGGCGGTCCTTCTTTTTTATACCGGAAAAGCGCCGGTCAACGTATCGGTCTATATCGGACTTGTTATCCTCCTTCAGCTATTTCTTCTCCTTCTTCTGGCCATGGCGGGGATTCTAAGACGGGTGACCCGTTTTTCACTGATTTCACGGATGTTCTCTCCTTTTTTTCTGAAATGGATGAATGGAATCGGGAATGGCGAAAGGAGGCTCCTTTCAGCCGAAAGGGCAGGGGGCCTCCGGGCCATCGCGGCTCTTTTAGAAGGGAAGCGGCGAATATACGGGCCTCTTTTTTTCTGGCCTTTTTTTATTCTGACGCAAACCTTTCAGCTCTTCTTTAATATCGGTCTCTTCCTGACAACTGGTGTGAGGGTGCTCGGCACCGATCTGGCCTTTGGCTGGCAGTCTACATTACAGATCAGCGCGGAGGGCCTCTTCAAACTCGTTTCTCTCATGGCCCTTCCCTGGGCCTGGATCGTTCCGGCAGAGATGGCCCATCCCACCCTTTCGCAAATCGAGGGAAGCCGGATCATTCTGAAAGAGGGAATCCGCCATATGGCCACATCGGATATGGTCTCCTGGTGGCCCTTTCTGCTTTTGGGTGTTTTTTTCTATGGCATCCTCCCCCGATGCATTCTCCTTATAACAGGAGTCAATGCCGGACGCGTGGCCATCCGCGCCTTGAAGTTCGACACCTATGAGTGCGATAGGCTCCTGGCGCGTCTGACGACGCCGGTGATCACCGAGGGGCGGAAGGTTCCGGAAACGGAAAGGGTGGCCTTCCCTTCGTCCATGGCATCCCTTTGGGAAAAAGAAAAGGGGGATCGGCCAGGAGGGGGCCTTATCGTGATTCTTCCTTCAGAACTCTTCTCGTCCCTGGACAGAGACTCCTTGGACCGGCGGCTCTTTGAGGCGACCGGACGCAAGTCCATGGCCCTCATTCCTTCCGACCTCGACTTTTCAGTTGATAGCGCCTCTTTTCCCGCCCCGGAAAGAGACCCATCGCCCTGGGTGGTTATTCTTCAGGAGGCATGGCAGCCGCCGATCCGGGAAACCCTTTCCTATTACAGGGAGATTCGGCGCTTTTACGGGCCTGGAACGCCCCTGATGATTCTACTTGTCGGAAAACCCGAGCCTGGAAATATCTTCACGCCAGTTGAGGATACTCCCTATGGGATATGGAAACAGGTGGTGGGGGGGCTTTTCGACCCATACACCCATGTTGAAAGGATAGTTGCGTGAACGGGCGGAAAATCATTGAGTTCGCCGTCATGGGGCACCCCAATGAAGGCAAGTCGTCGGTCGTGTCGACCCTTTCGGAAGATGATACGGTACGGGTAAGCCCCTATCCTGGAGAGACTGTCGCCTGTAAAACCTATCCCGTCGTCATTGATGGGAAGGAGGCGATCCGTTTTACGGATACGCCTGGATTCCAGTCTCCCAGAAAAACCCTGGAATGGTTTTCCACATATGGGGGGCCGCCTGAAGGAATCGTCAAGGCGTTTATCGAGGCCAATAAAGATAACGAGAGCTTCCGGGACGAGTGTGAACTGCTCAAGCCCCTATCGTTTGGGGCGGGAATTATCTATGTGGCGGACGCATCCAGGCCCTTGAGAAAGGTGGATATGTGGGAAATGGAGATCCTCCGGCTCACGGGATTGCCCCGCATGGCCATCATCAACTCG
>JAGVHJ010000520.1 GCA_020056645.1 Desulfobacterales bacterium | reverse complement strand
TAACGGAAACCCGTCTCAATGAGAATCGAATTCATATCATTTAGATTCATTAAGTCACCTGATGCCTCTGAAATAAAGCAGGAAACATTTTGCATGCCGGAAAGCCCCTGGTCATCGAAATCGACCACCGAGAGGGGCCGGTAGATGTTCCGGGGAATAACCTGGGTTGTGAAACTCACATTCGCTCCGCTGAATGAAGAACAGATTAAGGTGATCTGGATCTTGGCGAGCTCCGATGGGGTGCGGGATGTGAGCCAATCATACGTGGAACCGCTGCTGTTTGAACCGGTGTAGAGGAGAGCGAAATCAGAAATATTTTCACCGAGAATATTCGTGACCGATGGGCCGCCGTTTATTTCCGTATCCATCTTGAGAGTCGTATCTTCGAGATAATAGGTCTCCCTGACATCATCGCCATCCCTAAAACCGGTGATCGTGAGTTTATTGGCATTGGTGTAAGTCGCCGATGTATCGATCTCCTGTAGATTGATGATGGCCCTGCTCATGCGGTTCAGGGCGAGCTGGGTGTCATGGGTGAGGTTCGCCGCTTCCCGGACGAAAAGATACGCTCGCGTGGCCTGGGTCATGCCAATGCCGCTGATGGCCCCAAGAATACCAATGAGAAGAAGGGTCACGATAATTTCAAGAAGCGTAAACCCTTTTTTTGGGGAGGTTTCTTCACCCGGATCTTTCATTGTGTTTTCCTTGGTCATGGCTTAAGCCTTTTTTTTCACCTTGTGGAATAAAACAACGCGATCAGTTCAAGGTTTGGTTGAACAGTCGTGTCCCTTAAAACGACTTTCAAGACATTGCCACTGGGATCTGAACCGGCAGGTTCATCGCCGCTTGCGGGAAATGTGAACCGCTTGGACGTATCACACGTTAATCCAGGGGGAAGGGAGACCGTTGCAATGGAAGCCGTGAACGAATCCAAAAGATTACTTCGGTTGAGCATGCCCGCATAGATGGCGTTGATCGTCTCCATGACCTGTTGCATCTGGAGAACCCGCTTTGAGGTCATCACCGGCTCAACGCTTCTGTTGTAGGCGGTTCCGACGTAAACAAGAAGCATGGAACCTAAAATGCTCGCGACAATCAGAGACACGACGATTTCAAGGAGTGTAAACCCTTTTTGTTTATCATGTATTTCAGGTGTCATGGATATACCCCGTATTCGCCTCAATGGTGAGCTTGTCTGAAACTATTTCTATATTGGCTGAAATTGGGCTTGCCGTGGCGGGAGTCAGCGTGGTCTCGTGCTCGTAAGCCCTTCCCCAGATATCGAACCAGATATAGCGGGTGTAAGTGATGCCGGTCGGCAGGGGAATCTTGCAATCGTTTTCCGTGGGCGCGGCCAATGGTTTTTCCATCCCCGGAAAGAATCGAAACACGGTGGGAGGGCCATAACGAAAGAGCGCATAGCTATCGCCGCTGAAATGAATGCCCCATAACGCACCGGTATTCATGGCTTTACCCTGGGCGTACTTGAGATGGGTCTTAACCTGGTTCAGCTCGCTGATTTCCTTGGCCGTATCGACCATGGTCATGCTCGTTTTCGCCACGTAAGCGCTGAACATGCCAAGTATGATGAGAACTGATATTATTTCTATCATGGTAAAGCCAAATGAATTACCAGCATCAATTTTCTTGAATAGTCGTGTCATGATTGGCTCACGATGATTTTATCATTAAAAAATTAGTAGGTCCTGTTTGTTCAACAGGACCTATATGAATCTTCATTGATTCGAACCATTGGATGAAAACCCAGCCTGATTCATAGACTATTTCAATGGAGGCGCAACACTTATAATAGCGGGTGTAGAGCCGTTTGCCGCAGCTGAATTGATTGTAAAACTGTAAACCACACCTCCATTTTTCGCCGTATAGGTGATCAACGCAGCAGCATAGGCCCAAGTACCTGGGAAATCTTTATAGATCTGATTTAGAGCCGGAGAGTCCAGGCCAAGATCCGCGAAATCGTTAAAGTCCGCCACTAAGGCGACCCCATTGTTGTCAAGCATGGACTTTCCGAACTGGGAGTTCATCCTGGACTGCATATCGTTAAAGGCAGTGAGCAGGGTCTTTTTTTCAGCGGTTTCCTGCATATCGAAAAATTTTGGTACGGCGACCGCGGCAAGGATGCCCAGAATTACGAGAACTGCAATGATTTCAACAAGGGTGAAGCCTTTTTGATCCATTTGAATTTTTTGATTTTGTATCATACGTCATGCCTCCATCTTTTAAATGATTAATAATTGGGTTATATTTTTATCTTCATTCACTCATCACTTGCGTGATTACCTGACTGCGATGAATCATCGTTCTTTTTTCTTATCGTTTTCTCTCCTCTCCCCTCCTTTCCTTATTCTAACCGACTCTTTTCAGCAGGTTCTTAATAAATGGCTTCCCTATCCGCACTATTTTGACATCATACTTAAGCAATTGGCGTGCCTATAGACCGAATGACCAAAAAAAATGCCGATAAAATAAATTTGAAAATTAACTATTTGATTTTATAAAATAAAAACATCACAAATTTTTTGACAACAAAATATGTAGAAATCTTTTATTGCCTAAGCCAATATTTGTTGAACAACATAATTTGATGCTTATACATCAAAATTTGAAGAGTTTCTGAATTGGGCAGCGTCAAGCCCATATTTTTTCATTCGATGCCATAAGCTTCGCTGATTAATCCCCAACAGCTCGGCGGCTTTGACCTGAACCCCGTCTGTCCGTTTCAAGGCGTCACTGATGATCTTAATCTCTATCTCCTGAAGCATCTCATCCAGGGTGGTCTCCTCATCCAGAATACTCCGGGTTTTCTTGACCATCTGAATCGTATCCACATCAATATTGGAGGGCAAATGGACCGCATTGATGCACCCGGTTTCAGAGAGCACCATCGCACGTTCGATGGTGTTATGCAACTCCCGAACATTACCAGGCCAGGAATAGAACTTGAGCCGCTTCATCGCCTCTGTGGAAATTTGAATGGCGGAGGCGGCATCCCCTTTAATTTCTATAATCTTCTGTTCGATCAGAGGGGAGATATCCTCCTGGCGCTCCCTCAAGGGCGGGAGGGTGATCATGAAGACATTCAACCGGTAAAAGAGATCCTCCCGGAATTTACCTTCCTTGACCAGGGCGCCTATATTTTTATTAGTGGCGGCGATTACCCGGACATCCACCTTGATGGGTGACTCCCCTCCCACCATGTCAAGCTCCTTTTCCTGAAGAACCCTCAAAATTTTCGCCTGCAAAGACAAGGGCATGTCTCCGATTTCATCGAGAAATATGGTTCCATGATCCGCCAGTTCGAATTTGCCTTTTTTCCTGGCCGATGCTCCGGTAAAGGCCCCCTTCTCATGGCCGAAGAGTTCACTTTCAAGAAGCTCCTGGGGGATCGCGGCGCAGTTGAGCTTGATAAAAGGCCGTTCCTTCCGGCGGCTATGATGATATATACTGGTGGCCACCAGCTCCTTGCCGGTGCCGCTTTCTCCGAGAATCAACACCGTCGAGTCCGTGGGAGCGACTTTCATGATCATGTTCAGCACGCTTCTCATGGATCGGCTTTCGCAGGTAAACTCAGGAAACAGCAGCCTTGAGTCGACTTTGCTCAGGGCTTCCGTGACCTGTTTGAAAACGTGCTTGATGTGATCCATCTCGTCTTTTTTCGCGCCTGAATCTGAAACGCCTTCGAAGATGGGTCTCAACACTGGATTTTCCTTGGTGATTTCAACAAATTTTTCAACAGGTCTTAAAAGAAAACGGACCAGAAGAAACCCGCAGAGAAACGCCGTGAGGGCGATGAAAAAGATCCACCCCAGAATAACAAATTTTTTATTGATCCCATTCAAAAACGGGTATTCGAGAATATTAGTAGTGACAAGGACCGAGAGAATGGAGAGGCCGGATACGATCACGGGAATAATGAGGTAAAGACTGAAGTGGTGAACCGGCTTTTTCATGACCATTCTTTAACAAAAAATCGCTCCAATACTCCTTGATGGATCGGTAGGCAACTCAACTTAATTCACCGTCTGCATCATGTTCCACATGGGAAGATAAACGGCAAAGGCGAAGAATCCGATGACCGCGGCAAGACCTACGGTCAACAAAGGACCGATGGCGGCGGAGAGCCTATCCACCGCGTATTCGACCTCCGTGTCATAATGGACGGCTACTTCCTTCAGCATTTCGTCCAGATTACCCGATTCTTCGCCAATGGCGATCATGTTGGTCACCATGGGTGGAAAGTGTTTTGCCTTGGAAAGCGGCCCTGAAATTCCCCGGCCTTCGGAGAGCTGCTCGGTGATCCGCTTGAATTGATCCACAATGGCGGCGTTTCCTATGGTTCCCGTGAGGATCTTCATGGAATCCATGATCCCAACACCGCTGGCCTGGAGAATGGAAAAGATGCTCGCGAACCGGGACATGGCCGATTTTTCAAGCAGTTGACCGATCACAGGGATCCTCATCAATGCCGAATCTCTCATGAGCCGCCCTTGTTCTGTTTTAAAATAGCGGGACAACAAGAAAAAAGCACCGATGAAAAGCCCAAGGCTTATCATCCAGTAGTCGTTGATCATCTTGTTGAGGAACAGACACACCCGGGTTGGCATGGGAAGTTCCATTCCGGATCTGGCAAAAACGTTTGCAAATTTAGGCAATACCAGCTGGATGAGCGAGATAAACGCGCCCACAAGTGCAATACAGACGATCATCGGGTATCGCAGGGCCGACTTGATGTCCGACTTGACTTTGTGCTCGTGTTCGATGATGTAGGTGAGCCGCTCCAATACCTCGGGCAGGGAGCCGCTGGCCTCCCCTGCCTTGACCATGTTGCAGTATAGGGGAGAAAATACGGCTTCATGTTTAAGAAAGGCGCCATTCAGGCTGAGCCCCTCGGTGATGTCCTTGGCCATGATCGTGACGATCTTCCGGAGTCTGGGATTTTCGGTCTGCCTCTCCATGATCTCAAGGAGTCTCATGATCGAAACACCCGATTTCAACATGGTCCTGAACTGCTTGGTGAAAAGAATAATTTCCTGGGGGGTGATCGTGGTGAAACGATCGGCCAGACTCATCTCCATTCCCGAGGCTCCGCTTCCACGGGTGACCTTCAGAGGAATAAAACCCCGTGTGCTCAAAATGGCGTTCGCGTTGTCCGGTGATTCGGCGTCAAGCTCTCCGCTCACTTCATTACCGGATGAATTGATCGCTTTATAATGGTATTTGGCCATATTTTTTCCTGACGTCAACCACAGTTTTAAACCATTACCGCCTTGGTGGCCTCTTCGATGGTCGTAATCCCGTTTAACACCTTGTCGGCGGCGTCGTCCTTCAAGGTTTTAAGACCGAAATTCAACTGGGCCTCCCGGAGGATATCGACCGAGGAGTTACCGGCGATAATCATTTCCTGGATCCGTTCGTTCACCATCAGAATCTCGTAAAGACCGGTTCTTCCTTTATATCCGGTGTCCATGCAGTTAAAGCATCCCCGGCCCTTCACGAAATTGGCCCCTTCCACTTTGTCCAGGCCCCAGAACTCCAGTGCCCGGGGGGGTGGTTTATAGGACTCCTTGCAATCGGGGCAAACGGTCCGGATCAACCGCTGGGCGATGGCGACAAGAAGAACCGATGCGACTAAAAAGGGTTCGACGCCCATGTCGATAAACCGAGTGATAGCCCCTGCTGAATCATTGGTATGGACCGTGCTCAACACCCGGTGACCGGTAAGCGACGCCTGAACCGCCACGGAGGCGGTCTCCGCGTCCCGGATCTCGCCCACCATGACCACGTCCGGATCCTGCCGTAAAATCGATTTCAGTCCACTCGCAAAGGTCATCCCCGCTTTCCGGTTCAACTGAACCTGGCGGACCCCTTCCATCCGGTACTCCACCGGATCTTCAAGGGTGATGATATTCACATCGGGTTGATTCACGATTTTTAAAAGAGAGAAAAGTGTGGTGCTCTTTCCGCTTCCGGTAGGACCGGTGCTCAACATCATGCCATAAGGTTTGTTGATCATCCTGGCCATGTTCTCCCGGTCGTGCGCCGGCATGCCAAGCTGCTCCAGGGTATAGATGCCGGAACTTGTGTCAAGAAGCCTCATGACCACGTTTTCCCCATAGATCGTTGGGAGGGTGGAGGTTCTCACATTGATCTCTTTGTTTTGCATTTGAAGGGTGAACCGCCCATCCTGGGGAATCCTTGAAACCGCGATATCCAGATTTGAAATAAGCTTAATTCTCGATACAACCGGTAAAAACAAAGACTTGGGCGGCGCCGGGACTTCGTGGAGTTTCCCATCCACCCTGAACCGCAGCTGCACATAATCTTTTTCCGGGCTCATGTGAATATCGCTCGCCCCTTCCCTGACCGCCTGTGATAAGATAGAGTTCACCAGACGAATGACCGGCGCTTCCTCGGCCATATCTTGCAGCGAGTGGGAATCCACTTCCACCATTCCGGTGTCGCTCTTCACTTCCGTCTCTTCACCGGCTATCATATCCTCCATCACATCACCGAAACCGGAATAAGAGCCATACAGATTGCTCGTCAGGTGATTCAATTCCTGTTCCGTGCAGATAACCGCCTCGACTTCGGTGTTGGTCGCGTCTTCAATGGCGTCCAGGGCAACGATGTCGAGGGGATCGATCATGGCGATCGTCAGAAGAAACCCCTTCTTCATGAGAGGAACAACCTGATATTTTCGCGCCACATCCGCTGGAAGAATATTGGCCATGTTCACATCGAAAGGGAATTTATCTGAACTATACTTCTTCACCCGGGTCTGTTGGGAAACCACGTCAACCAGTTTGGATTCGCTCACGATGCCTTCCCGGACCAGATACTGACCAAGCTTCATATTGGTTTTTCGATGGTCCTTGAGGGCCTTCTGAAGCTGCTCCTCGGTGAGAAGCCCCGCGTCCTTAAGCATTTCGCCTAATCTTTTCTTTTGTTTCACGATGAATTCTCTCTTCGGGTTATAACGACTGGTTTCTCATCAACATCATCACCGGCCTCCAGGTATCAGCCGCCGGACTTCAATGCCCGCACCGGGTCCGGACAAGACCCTGACCCCTGAAGGTTCGACGGTGACGGGATCTGTTTTGACATCTGTTGAAAATTCCGTTCTGGGATGCTCCATTAATTTTTGATCCGCCTCATCAAGGATCTCTTGCTCTTCTATTCCTTTTATCCTTATGGAAGGCTTTTCAGGCTTGGGAATAGGGCCTTCGGCCAAT
>JAGVHJ010000519.1 GCA_020056645.1 Desulfobacterales bacterium | reverse complement strand
GTCCTTTTTTAGAGACCCGGCAACTGTAAATATGCTCGACGCCATAATACTTATGGATGTTGGAACCAGGTTTTGACGCATCCTCTGAATCAAGCTCTGTCACGGCTCCCACCACCCGTTTAAAGAGCTTGAAATCCGATTGAAACACCTTTTTCAGATCCATGGAGAAACTCTGGGCCGCTTCACAGGTTTTCAAGATTGAAAAAAGCACCTCAACGATTCTTTCAAAGGCCTTGGATTCCCTGGTGGAAACCGTTCCTGAATCGGAGTCCGACCGCCGTTCAACAGAGGCGAGTTCTTCCTCCAGCAGATCGAGAAGCGCCCGATGTTCATCCAGGTCCTGATTGAGTTTTTCAATCCGTTCCCCGCTTTTTCTGGCTTTTCCCAGGTAAAATGAGACCATGCGGACCAGATGGTCCGGGTTGACCGGTTTTGGGATAAAGTAGGTGCATTCGAAATCCTGGGCCGCCGCTATCTCCTCTCCTTCCATACCGGTCAGAAGCACCACGGGAAGGTAGGGATGTTTCTCCCGGATAAAGGGAAGAATATCGACCCCTGAAAGACCGGCGTTCTCAAAATGGACATCCAAGAGGACCAGGTCAGGGGGAGCCTGCTCTTCGTTGATGGATTCAAGAAACGAGAGTGGATCATAACAGCTTTCAAACGCCACGCTCATCTCCGAATCCTTGAACACGCTTTCGATCATCTCGTGAATACGAGGCTCGTCATCCACGAGCATAATACGCACCGTGGGAGTGCGCCCTTTCATCTCCATCTCATTCTCCTCCTGTTTCATCGGGTGTCGTGGAACGTTTCAGGGGAATTTTAATGGCCACCGAGAGCCCCTTTTCCCCGGACAGCTCGATATTTTTCACATGGAGGCCAATGTTCATCCGGTCAGCAAAAAATTTAACAAATAGAGTTCCCTGCCCCGGTTTTCCGTCGTTTCTTTTCTTCGATACAACCGGCTCTTTATAAAGCGACACCAGATCGGACTCCGAAACCCCATCGCCGTTATCAAGGACGCGAATCTCAGCAAAGGGGCCATCCGTAATGAACCGGATCTCGATCCGGGGCTTGAAAGGGGCCGCCTTTCCAGCCCTGATCCGGTGGATCTGTTTTAAATCAAGGGCCGCCTGGCTGTTTCTCACCACATTGACCACCATATCCCACACCTTATTTTCATCCACCGCCACCTCTCTGTTGTTTGAAGCCCAGGCATTTTCCATCATTTCAATGGCGACCCGTCCAGAGGCGGCTCCCCTTATTTTTTCCAGGTTTAAAATGATCCTTTCCGAAAGCCTGTCAAGCCCCACCCATTCCACATCAAAGGTCAATTTGCGCTCAAGCTCCCGCAGATGGTGAATGATATTGTTCTGAAAGGGTAGAATGATCTGTTGGTAGAGTTCCCGCTCCTTGACCGGCGGTAGCTCGTTGATGATATCGTGGATGTTGGAACGCCACGCTCCCTCGATCAACTGAAGCTCGTCCTTGACGAGGTTCGCCTGGGCGAGAAGATCTTGTTTCAATTTCCTGCTCGCCACCATGAACTCGAAGTTCTGCCTCAATCGTTTTTCTGTTTCAATTAGATCATTCTGAGCTTCCTGGCGGGCGTCCGCAGGGGACTTGATGATAAATACGAGCAGGATAAAAAGCGCCGACACAAGATACATTAATACAAATGATTTTGATCGGAACACGGCCGGAGTGACGATAAGATTCTCGCTCCACAAAAGCTTGGAAAAAATAAAGACGATGAGTCCATTAAAAAACGCCACATACCTCAGGGTTCCCTTGCCACCAATGAACCAGGAGAAGTAGATGCCCGAGAGGGAAAGAAACACGGTGAAAATATATAACTGCACGGAGTTCCTGAGAAGGGACTCAATGAGAATATACCCCAGCACATATAAAATGGCCAATAATCCCAGATTGATATGGCTCAATCCGTTGATCAGGCCGCCCATTCGCCTTCTGATCGCCGGGATGACCGGCATGGCATTGATTTTCATAGGTTCCTTTTGGGGTGCTCCGTACAAAACCGCTTCTCAAAATAAAATATTTTTTAACCCTTCAATTAGCTATTGTAAATCTCAAAATGATATGCTTATGGTTAAAACAGTATATCATTGCGGTGGCATCCATCTGAAGCCGCTATTTCGTACTGACGTATTTAATTGCAGAGGAGACTTGGTTTGGCAAACGGAATTGTAAAGTGGTTTAACAACAAGAAGGGATTTGGTTTTATTGAACAGGAAGAAGGAAAAGATATTTTTGTTCATCATACATCCATCAACATGGAGGGTTACAAAACACTCAATGAAGGCGAACGCGTGACCTTCGAAGTGGAAGAAACAGATCGGGGACCTGCCGCAAAGAACGTAAAGAAAGTCTGAATAAAATATGACTACACATTAAAACCATGGGCGCCCGTGAGGCTTGAAGCGGGCGCTTTTTGTAAAAGCAGCACCCAGCTCATTCTAAAAACCGGTTCACCGCATCAGACAAAAAATCCGTTTTCCTTGAAACAGAAACACATAAATTCCTGAAATTAAATAAACAATATCCCTAAGCAGCAGGAAAAGGGTGGGTTTCTCCACATTTTCGCCAGGGTTAAAGCACCCGCAATCGAACTGATGGCCCCGGATGAAATTGACCGAAAGAAATAGGATAAAGAGCACCAGAAGGGTGTTCACGACGAGCATGGCACCCCTTGGGTAAACGCCGGATATGAGAAAAAGGCCGGAAAGCAGCTCCAGATAGGGAACGATAATTGAAATGATATTAATCAAAAAACCGGGGAATAATCCATAGGAGTAAACGCTTTTCGCAAAGAGAGCCGGCTGGCCGATCTTGGTCACGCTTGCATAAATGAACACACCGCCGATCAGCCATCTCAGGCCAAGCTCTAAAAAAACAGAAATTCCTCTACTATTCGAATTCGTATGCCTGATCATTTCTCCACCGGAAACCCTTTTGAAAGCCATAATGGATATCCGTCCACCATCACCCGGACACTTTGGTACCCCTCCTCCAGAAGTAAGGCTGCGAGTATATGACTGTCATCGCACTCCCTTCCCGAACAATAAACGATGAGGGGAGTGGAAAGCGAGTTCTTTTCGATGAAAGTGGCGATGGACGCTTCATAGGAAGAGACCGGAAAGGAAACGGCTCCCTGGACATGCCCCCCCAAATACTCTTCATGACTCCTCGCATCGACGAAAAGCGATGTTCCGCCATCAAAAATGGCTTTGGCCTCCGTGATATCGTGGATCTCCCTTTCGGCCACGACCACACTGTTTTTTGCCCTGGCCGAAACCACGCCCTTTGACGGGTCCCACTGACCGACCAGGGCGATTCCCCTGGGAGAGATAAAATTGATGATAAAAGCTGTGATCAAAGAGAGGCCGATGATCACGGCGGCTTCTTTGACGATGTTTCTCTCGATCATTTGTGAAGCGTCCTCTTACCCGCCGCGTTTTTTTCCTTAAAGGTTAACACCACGTCGTTTTTTCCAACCATTCCCAGTTCTTGCCTGGCGATATTTTCAATGTATTCGGCGTCTTCTTTCAACCGGCTGATCTTTCGTTCAATTTCCTTGTTCTCCCTGTCGATTTCGACGTTTCGCCCCTCGATTGCCGCCTTGACGGAGAGAAGTCGTTTCATATCCATGAATCCTTTGTCGCTGAAAAGAATAAGGCCAACCATTGCGATTAAAACGAAGAAGGCGCCTGAAACGCCAAAGATCTCTTTGACACTCACCGATCATACCCCTTTTATCATCAGCCAGAGCTGTTTCAACTCTTCACTCTTTAAGGCCGCCGCCGTAAGAATGAAAATGGTCACGCCAGCAAAGACGCATATCATGAGATACAGAAAATAACCAGTCATGGAAACACTTTTTTCAGAAAGGAGCGCGATGCGCATCAAAAAAACAGATCCCCCCATCAGAACAGTAGCGGCCATCGATTTGAGCACCGACGACGCCACCTTTTCCCAGAAGGCCCCATGCACTCTTTCGCGCAATAGAAAAAAAAGAAGGAGCATCTCAAACAGGGCGGCAAGGGTTGTTGACAGCGCAAGCCCGCCGTGGCCCATGGGTTTC
>JAGVHJ010000512.1 GCA_020056645.1 Desulfobacterales bacterium | reverse complement strand
GGGTTCCCCGTGCAGCCGTTTCAGGTAGGCTTGGATGCACTCGTTGGCCGCTGGCCGGATAATGCTGCTGTGGATGACCAGATGCTCGAAATCGCCGGTTCCCGATTTTTTCTGGAGCAGACGCATGGCCGGGCTTTCGATGTAGAAGCATCCCATGGTCCGGCCTTGGGCGACCGCTTCCTGGGTTTCGAAATCGGCTTCCGGCTCCCATGACGATTCGTCGAGCCGATGGCCGTTTATTTTCAGGTTGGAAATGGCGTCCCGGATCACGCCCAGGCTCCGGTTCCCCAGCAGATCGATCTTTACAAGCCCCGCAGCCTCCGCCTGGTCTTTGTCCCACTGGATGATTTTTACCCCTTTGGGTGCTTTTTCCACGGGAACATAATCGGCGATGGGCCGGGGCGTGATCACGATGCCGCCGGGGTGAACCGATAGGCACCGGGGAAGTCCCACTATTTTTTGGGCGAACCCCAAGATGTCGGGCCAGGGGGAGGGAAGCGTACTCCCCTTTGACCCGGAGCCTTGCGCCAATGCTTTCAGAATCGTCCGGCCCTCGTCGTCGCCGTCGATGAACCAAGGAATTTTTTTGGTGACCCGGCTGATTTCGGCCTCTGGAAGCCCGAACACCCGCGCCACATCCCTGACCGCCATGCGGGGCTTGATGCAGACATGGTTCGACACCATGGCCGCGTGATCCGGATGGCGTTCGAACACCTGGGCGATGACCGCGTCGCGTTCGTCCCAGGCGAAATCCACATCGATATCGGGCGGGTCTTTTCGTCCGGGGTTCAGGAACCGCTCGAAATAGAGGTTGTGCTTGACCGGGCAGACGTTGGTGATTTTCAGGCAATAGGCCACAAGCGACGCGGCCCCCGATCCCCGCCCGCAGATCCGAGGGCTCAGGGAGACGATATCCTTGACGGTGAGAAAGTAGGAGGAGAAGCCCATCTGGCCGATAATTGCAAGCTCGTGTTCCAGGCGATTCACCAGGTTTTCTGGAAGATCGCGACCATACCGGGAAAAAGCCCCCTGATAGGCCGCCTCTCTCAGGCGATGGCCGGTTTCTTGACCCTCTTTGTCGTTCCATGGGGGCATGACCAAGCCAAACCGGGGGCCGTCGAATTCGAGGGTTTCGGCCAGGACGCGGGTATTTCTGATCGCTTCCGGACAGGCGGAGAAACGGTCGATATAGACTTTTTCCGGGGCGAGGAACGATCCCTCCGGGGCTTTGTCCAGAGCGCCCACCCGGTCCAAGGTGGTTTTCAGGTCGATGGCTCGGAGCATGTGGTGGACCGGCGCGTCGCTTTCATGGAGATAAAAGCTTCCGGGGGTGGCCGATAGGGGTATCTGAAGGGCCTTGGCGGTCTCCATTAAGGGCGCAGACCGGGAGATCGGTTTTCGAGGAAGGGCCGCGTGGAGGGTTACGTTTTTTTCGCGCCACTCCCGGAGAAGTGATAGGTTCCCGGTGAGAAGGGATACCCCCTCATGGCTTTTGGCCACGGCCTGGGAGAGGCGAAAATCTTTATCCAGATGCCGGGCTGTGATCAGATGGCACAGGGTTTTGTATCCTTCGGCGGATTGGACGAGAAGAATGGCCCGATGCCCGGTGCTCGGATCGGTGAGTTCAGCCCCGACAATGGGGCGAACGCCGTGCTCCCTGCACGCCTCGATAAAAGGCATAAGCCCATAGAGGGTGTCGGTGTCGGTCAAGGCCAGTCGATCATAGCCCATTTTTTTCGCTTGGGACACGAGCGTTTTTACCGGAGTCGTTCCCCACATGAGGGAGTAGGCGGATCGGACGGTTAAAGGGATGAAGTTTGGCGTTGTCATGCTCATTGAGGTTCGTTTTTAATGCCAGTTGCCCTCCGGGCGCCAGATTTTAAAAATCTGGACAAACGGGTGTTGAATGGGACAGTCATCTTTCCTAAAAAATATATTTGCCAAACTTTTTAAAAGTTTGGCTCCCGGCACGGCCGCCGGAGTTATTAAAAAAATTACAAAGGTGCAGCCCCATCTCACGCCATCATGCGCCCGGTCATGAGAGAGGCGTCTCCGAATTTCTCCCGTATGAGGTCCAGGGCCGTGATCAAGCGTCCCTCCCGCTCCCGGTTTTCCATGTCGAACAGATCCTGTTCGATGGGTGGTGAGAAGAGTTTCTTTAAGGTCAGCCGGAGATGGGTCACGCGCACCCGCCGTTTGAGCGCGAGAGCGAGCGCGTGGCGGGCGGACTTGAAAAGGGCCGGGTCTGTTGAGGCAGGCGGACGGATGCTCACCTGCCGGGCCTCTCGCAATCCATCCGAATAGGAGAGGGTGACGCCCAGAATGCCTGCGAAGCGGTGGGTCCGCCGGAGGAGGCGTCCCCCTTTTTCAACGAGAGCGTAGAGAGCCTGTTCCATGTGAGCCATGGTGTTTGTATCTTCGGCAAAGGAGTGGTCCATGACGATCGACACCTCCTTTCCGGTGGGGGGCGTTACCGGCGTTGGATCGATTCCCCGGATGGCCTCATATAAAAACCGTGCACGGTCGCCAAAGGGAATTTTCAACTGATCGAGCCGCCACTGTTTCAGTTCGATCACCTTTGAGATGTGGAAGTCTGAAAAAGCCTTCTGTTCGTCGGGCAGGATACCTGGGATGAGGGCAAGGGGGAGGGGTTCGATCAGCGCTTCCTCCTCACCTGCCCCCACGATATATTCGCCGGTGGGCTTCACCAGACGGGTCGCCACCTTGGCCACGAGCTTGTTGGGGGCGACCGACCAGGCCGGAGCGGTTTCAATGGTCTTCCGGATCTCTTTTTCAAGCCGCCACGCCACATCCACGGGCGGTCCGAAAAGCCTTCCCGTTCCGGTCACGTCCATGAAAAGATGGCCGTCGTTCACTCCCGGTTCAACGAGTGGCGTATAAGCGCCCGCATGCTTCGCCACCAGGTTCATGGCCTGTTCGTACCGGGCCGGATGGGGGGAAATCACCCGGCACTCCCGGCACTCCCGGCACTGTTTGAGAGCCTTCAAGATGGGCATGCCTTTTCGGATGCCGCATGAAAAGGCTTCCTCGCTCATGTCGTAGACAGGGGTTCTCTGGGCTCCGGCATGGGCGATCAGGACCGGTCGTCCCTTGAGCCCCTTGTCCATCTGCCGCTCCACGGCCACGGCAAAGTGGGCAATATCGATGTGGATGACCGTTTTTTCCCTGGTGACTCCTTTCATGGGAGAAGGCCTTTCTGGAGAAGCATGGCGATGAGCTGCATGGCGTTCTTCGGAGCTTGGGCTCTCACATGGTTGTTGAAGAAGAGAAGCCCGGTTCGGGCCTGTTTCGCCATGATGGGAATCCGTGTTTCGGCCCACGGAGCGAGTTCGGAGGCCGTGTAGTCGTAATCGAACTGGTGCTGCATATCGCCGGAGTTCCATCCCTTTTTGTTTCTCCCGTGGAAGCGGACGTAAAAAAAGTCCGGATTGGTCACCACGTCGATGGAGGGGAAAAGCCACGGCAGCTCCGGCGTGTCCACCGACACCAGGGTGATTTTCCGTTTTTTGAATTCGCCGTAGACCCGCTCATCGGCCCACGAGAGGTGTCGGAACTCCACGGCAAGGGGCAGATCCTTCAATTCGTCGGTGAGGCGGGAGAGATAGGAGCGGTTTTCCGGGGTGCGATGGAACGACGGGGGGAACTGGGCCAGAACGGCTTTGAGCTGTCCGGCCTGGACCAGAGGGGAGATCCCTTCCAGGTATTGGGCCGCCTCATTCCGCCATCGGTCGGCCTCCACCTCGTGGGTGAGCTTCCGGGTGAGCTTGGCCGCAAATTGAAATGTTTCAGGAACCTGGGCCATCATCCGTTCGATGGCCGGGGCCTTGGGCATCTGATACCAGGTGTAGTTCAGCTCGGTTGCGGAGAAGTGACGGGCGTACTCGGCGAGCATCCCCCCCGATGGGGTCGCTGCCGGATAAAATCCGGCTTCTTTCCACTCCGGGTAGGAGTAGCCGCTGGTGCCGGTTAGAATGGTGAACGATCCTGAATCCATCTCGTTATCCCATGATAAATCTGGTCCGCTGGGGGGGCTATGAGCACCTCAGCGGATGCCTTCCGGCCCTCGGTAGATGCCGATCACCTTTCCCTGGACCAGCACCTCCCGGAAGGGGAAGAAGAGGGGTGTGTAGGCCGGGTTCTCCGGGCGTAGCTCAATGTGATCGGTGTGCAGAAAAAAGCGTTTCACGGTGGCCTCTTCGCCGCGAACGATGGCCACCACGATCTCTCCGTTTTCCGCGTACTGGCGGGGTTCGCAAACAGCGATATCCCCATCAAGGATGGCCGCCTCTTTCATGGAGTCGCCCTTGACCCGGAGGGCGAAGAGATGATGACCTGGAAAGACATCTGAGTCGATGACGATGGTTCCTTCCCACTCCTCCTGGGCATACATGGGAAGGCCCGCAGTCACGGCTCCGATGATGGGGACCTCCCGAAGCCGCTGAAGGCCCGCTTTTCGATCCACGGGGTTCAGCATGTGGATCTCCCGGCTGTAGCGGCCCGCCCTTGTTAAATATCCTTTGGCCTCTAGGGCGGAAATCGTCTGGGCGATGGCCGTGTGACTGACCGAGAGGGCCGAAGCCGCCTCTCTGAGGCTGGGGGGATCGCCCTCTTCGGCAATCGTTTTCTCCAGATAATCAAGCACCCGACGCTGCGTGGGGGTGAGTTTCTGTTTCATGGGGTCTCCTCCATCGGTGTTTTTCCGTTTACCTGCCACTATAGAAGCGCCTTGGCGTTAAAGTCAATAAAAATGTAAATACAATGTTCAGATTATACGGTTATCCGCCAGCACCGGTGGATGGCTTTCCGTTTGCTGATGTAATCTTCCGGGATGGTGTGGGAGACAACAGTGGGGACAACATTGAGAGCCCGTCTGAAAAAGAATCTTGAAAAAAATATCCTGGGAATAAGATGATCAAGTGGCCAAAAAAACGGGGATGTCTTATCAAAACTTGATCAACTTATATCTGCGGGAATGTGTTGAGATGAAAAAATAGCCTATCGTGCAGTGGTTTCGATCGCCTGTAGGCATTGAAATAAAGGCTGAATAACACGATGACGCTGGGTCGGTTGCCTCTGGTTGCATGAATGTTGGGATTACCCGTACTTGGACTGGTGGTTGTAACTCCATGTATTTCAAAAACATGTGGGCTATTTATCCGTCTGCCCCCTCCTGAATTCCCTGATATAGTTTTTACAGAATCGGTCATTGCCAAGCAGTGCATCGGCCGCCCGAAAGGCCATTATTGTCGATGGATTCGTTGGATCAATGATAGCGGCATCAAGACCGGCGCCGATACAGAGTGTCATGAAACTGTTGTTTACGAGACCCCTCATGGGAAGGCCGAAACTGATATTGCTTAAGCCTATGGCCGTTCTTGTTCCGGGAAACGTTTCCTTCAACTCTCTGATTAATCCGAGCACCGTACTGCCGGCATGAATATCGGTACATAAAGGCTTCACCAGCGGGTCAAAGTAAATCCGGTCAGGGCCGATCCCGGCCTCTGTAACCGCCCTGAAGATAATCCCGGCCGCGTTGACCCTCCCTTCCCTGTCTTCGGGTATGCCGTTTTCGTCCATGCAAAGGGCGATCATCGGGCTTCCGTACTTCTTTGCAAGAGGGAGAACCTCCCTGATACGGTCCGGTTCCGCGCTGATGGAGTTTATCCATGGTACAGCCCTGTTGGTGCGCTTCAGCCCGGCGACAAGCACTTCCGGGTTGTCGGAATCAACCGCAAGAGGCTTTTCTGTGTTTTCCTGTACAAGCGCGGCAAGCCATTCCATATCGCCTGCCTCTTCGGCCATGTCCGGCTTCCCTGTTGAGGCATTGACATCTATGACATCGGCCCCTGAAAGGTCCTGTGCCCTGACCACGGAAACAATAAAATCCCTGTCTCTGTTGTTGATGGCTTCGGCTATTAACCTGCGCGTTCCGTTGATTTTTTCGCCAATGACGATCATACAAATCTCCTTCTTAAAATTCAGGCAAGCCCCAGCTCTTTTTTAAAATTATTGAAGATATCAACAGCCGCAACGGCAGACTCTCCAAAAGCGTCAACCCCCATCTCATCAGCAAGCTGTTGAGAGCAGCAGGCCCCGCCTATCGCAATTTTAACCTTCTTTCTGAGTCCCATGGCGGTAAGCAGATCGACCACCTGCTTTATGGCCGGCACCATGGTGGTAAGGAGTATGGAGAGCCCCAGAAGCTGTATTCCCGTGTCGCTGACGGCATCAGCGATTTTTTCAGGCGCAACATCAATACCCAGATCAACGATTTCGTAGCCCTGGGCCGAGAGAATCATTGCCACGACGTTCTTACCGATATCGTGAACGTCGCCCTTGACGGTGGCCAGTATCACTTTGCCTTTTTTCCCCATATCCCCCGAGTCCATTTTATCTTTCAGCATATGGGTCGCCTCGGTGACTACCTCGCCCGCCATGATAAGCTCCGCCAGATAATAATCCCCTGCTTCGAATTTTTTTCCGACCACCTCAAGTCCTCCGCTGAGTCCTTCCTCTATTATCTGAATCGGCGTGAGCCCTTCATCGAGACATTTTTTGACGGCATCAATGATGATATCATCCTTCATGTTTATGACGGCATCCTGGACAACTGCAATACACTCTTTCATTATTTATCTCCTGATTTCGTTTATTTTTGGCTGTAAGGTTTATCCCTGTATCGGATAAGAACCGTATTTTCTGGCTGCGTCCAGCATCACCCGCAGCTTATGCACCGGCATGCTGTCCTCACTGTGGGTCGGGCCGATGATAAAGCGTCCGCCGGGGCCGAGCCGGCGGATCAACTCCTCTACTTTTTCCACCATTTCCGCGTCTTTCGACCGCTCTGTCAGCAGGTAATCGATGCCGACCCCGCCCATTATGGTAAAGCGGTCGCCGTGTGATTTTTTTATGCTGAAAATATCGACATTTGAAGTGTTTTCAAAGGCATGAAGTCCGTCAGCGCCCCATCCCGCGAAAACATCAAACAGCTTTGTGTTGTCGCCGCAGGAGTGAAGAACCACTTTCCTGCCCCGCTGATGGATATTTTTGAAAAGACGCTTGTACCTATCGCCGAAAACATCCTCAACCATCCTGGGGCTCATGAAGGGACCAGTCTTGAAGGCAAAATCATCGGTCACGATGATGACAGGCGCGCCGGCGTCAATCATGGCGTTGTGGGTCTTGAAATTAATCTCCTCAACGATATCAAGGAACCGGTTGGTGTAGTCTGGATGTTTTTTTATCCAGAGAGGGGTCTTTGCGATTCCAAAAGTCCAGTTCATCGATTCCTGGAGGCCACCGAAAAATCCCTGTGTCATTATGCAGGCCTTATCGCTGTTTTCAGCCAGGAATTTTTTGTAATACGTATAGACCCTGTGGGCCAGTTCATCCGTGTCCGGCCAATAGGGCCAGGCATCGAACTCTTGTGTGGAATTGATGCCGGGCCCCCTGTACATGTACGTCATGCTGCCGAAACCATCCGGAATTATGTTGTATATGGATCCTGTCGTAAATACGATGGTCTTTGCATCCGGGTAATGCCAGGAATCATCATAATATGCCCAGATCATGTCAAAGCCCATCTTTACCTGGGCCAGGTTCCTTCGTTTTATCGTTCTGACAAGGGTCGATCTGACCGCCGGCCTAATCAGTCTTTCAGGCAGTTTGTTCACCAGAAACCGGTTGACCGGGAAATTCGCGAATTTTTCTTCGGAGATAAACGGTTTTCCAAGGATTTCATTGGCGGTCCTACTTTCCATCATCGCGCAGAAACAGGGGACCCTGTCTACCGGCTTGCCTTCAAATGTATTGTAAACTCTCTCAACCGGATGCATCGATTCCATCACTTCCTCCGTAATTTATTAATTGACATGTCGCCATTGCTATATCTTGTGTTTGATTTCTGTAAAAATACGATTTTGCGCGAAGGCTTGCAGCTCAAGGATTTGTACGATTTTTGAAAAACAGACGTGTGTCTACATTTTTT
>JAGVHJ010000107.1 GCA_020056645.1 Desulfobacterales bacterium | reverse complement strand
TTGAAACTATTCTTACGATGCAACGCGCTGCATAAGACACCATGACGCCGAGCAGAACAACGTCAAAACGCTATTCTTGCATCGTCGGAGCCCAGTGCCAACAGAACAATACACCATGCGATTCTGATGGTCAAATTCAAAACGGTACGGATTCCAACGTCAAATTAATTCCATTTTGCATTCAAGATGATACCAAGGGGGCAAGGAGGAAGCCCCGGAGAGGTATATGAAATACGACGAGGAGCTGACGACGCAGCCAACGAAGGTAGCATCTTGAATGTAAAATGGAATAAGAGCCGTGATCTCTATCGCCATAGGAGCCATTGTTGACCAGCGGGTGGCGTGGAACGCCCCTCCATCCAGATATTAACATGCGCACCGTCGCACCCCCATACCAGGCCAAGGGTCGCAGCCACGCGAACCTATTCCCACATAGGTGGTTCAACGACACGATGATTTCAGCCATATACATTTAAAAAAAATCGTCCCCCCTTTTCTTTTTTTAATGGCATGTGGTTTGCTTTTTCGATACGTTGTTCCATTGACTCAAAAAATATTATATTTGGATGATGCCCCCATCATCACAACCCTTCATCAAAGGATAGGCCCATGACGCTTCTTTACACTATTGTTCTCCTTGCAGCCCTTCTTCTCTCGGGCTTCTGGTTCTCTTTGACGCGACTCAAGGCCGGAAACCAGACAATCAAAAAAAGTCTTCCCAATGATCCATTGGAAAAACTAACACCCATGGAGTCGGTCAAGAGCCTCTCGATACTCCCTCTCGTTGAATACTACACCGATGATCCACAGCTCAAGACCGAGGCCGGCGTCGCCTACCTGATCAAGGCCGACGACACCACAATCCTTCTGGACGTGGGATTCAATAAGAAAAAAGAGCACCCCTCCCCGCTCCTTCATAATGCGGAAGTCCTGGGCGTTTCTTTAGGAGAGATCGACATGATCGTCATTTCCCACCCACACCTGGACCATCTGGGAGGAATGGGCGATCAGAGAAACAAAACGTTCAGCATTTCACAGGGGCGCGTTGCTCTGCCTGAGATCCCTGTTTACGCCCCAGTCGCCATCTCGCCTTCCGCGTTTAACCCAGGCCCCAGGCCAACGGTGGTCAAGGCGCCCCTGGTGCTTGCCAAAGGGGTGGCGAGCATCGGCGTGATTCCCCGAAATCTCTACCTCATGGGAGTCACCGAAGAACAGAGTTTGGCGATCCATGTGGAGGGAAAGGGAATTGTTCTCGTTATCGGCTGCGGTCATCAGACCATCGAAAAGATCATCGAACGGGCAAAGGCGCTTTTCGACGCGCCCATTTATGG
The DNA here is from genome assembly GCA_020056645.1 of Desulfobacterales bacterium. Lineage (GTDB taxonomy): Bacteria > Desulfobacterota > Desulfobacteria > Desulfobacterales > JAHIVH01 > JAHIVH01. Next base: position 6,162 of record JAGVHJ010000107.1, on the reverse strand, counting down.
GATTATCGGCGGTCTTCACTTTCCAGTGCATGAAGGCCGGATGATGGCGGGTCCCTTTAATATTCAGAATATCGTAGGAACGGACAGGCCTCCCTGGCGGCCCATTAATGAACAGGACGTGGCGCTGGCCATTTCCGCCATTAAAAAGGAGAGCCCTGGTTTTATCGCCCTCTCTCCCCACGACAGTTCAGATTGGAGCCTGGAGGCCTTCGAAAAGGCGTTTCCTGGAATATATCACGATCTTAAAGCCGGTAAGGAGCTTCGGATTTCATAACCCTTATCGGCCCCTATCACGGAGGCTATTTCCCGGTGGCGGCGGATAGGGAAAGAAGGGTTTCCGCCAAACGATGAAGCGATTCGGGCGCGTCATCGATATTTTCAAAGGGTCTCACCCCATTGCGATCCGCGTCCGCTATCTCCGGCATCTCTGGAAAAAATCCCAGGATGTCAAAATCGGCAAGGTCCTTCCGAATCAGGGCCTCATCCTCTTCTCCCCGAACCCTGTTTCCCAGCACCAAGAATCGCTTGATGCCCACATCCTTTCCAAGCTGACGGATTCGCAAAGCCGCGTTCCGGCTTCTCGCACCTGGATTCACAACGATCAAAAGCGCGTCAACTGAAGCGGTGGTGGCGCGGCCCAGATGCTCTACTCCCGCCTCCATATCCATGAGAACGATTTCGTCCCTGTAAAGCACGAGGTGCATCATCAGGGCTTTTAAAATGGTGCTCTCCGGGCAGATACAGCCGGAACCGCCCCGCTGAACCGTTCCCATGACAAGGAGCTTTACGCCATCCCGCTCCAGGGCGAAACGGTCCGGGATATCGTCCACTTTAGGATTCAGGGTGAAAAATCCGCCCATTGTTCCGGGTTTAGCTCCTGTCCGCTCGGCGATGAGATCGGAAAGCTGGGAGATCGGCGTGATGGGCTTATCTTCCGGTATTCCCAGCGCCGCTGCGAGATTGGTTACCGGGTCGGCGTCAATGGCGATCACCCGGCCAGCCTCATTTTTTTTTGCGAGGAGTCTAGCCAGAAGACCTGTCACCGTCGTTTTTCCCACGCCACCTTTACCACCGATCGCCAATTTTAAGCTCATGAATCGACTCCTTTATCTAATCTTTCCGTTCAAAGAAACCTGATAACCTGTGCAGCTATTCCATTTCAAAGATGACCATATGAGGCCAATATAAGGCGGATCTGGGTTCAGGCAATACAGGAAATAATTTTTTTCGAGGTATACTCCCCGATATCCGCCAAACCATCGATGGGGATGAAATGGTTTGCGTTATGTGAATACAAGCAGGTCACCGATGCCGGGAAATCATCGTCCGCATGATAGAAGATGTAACAGAGTTTTATTTTGGGCAAAGGAGACACGACAAAAGAGAAATCTCCGGCTATTTTTGATGGAGAGTCTCCGTCCTTCAAACAGGCCAGGATCGCAGTCCTGCTATCGAAAATCTGCTGGACATGGGGCGCAAGAATCGATTCCGTATGGGTTATGAATGCCCCGTTATAGGGCATGCTGTCCGGAAACTCCTTGAAGGCCTTGAAGGGTTCCAGGATCAATGGCTCTTTCGTGGCATGAAGGAGGTAAAGTGACACGATGATCCCGAGCGGGCCCTCCTGAATCTCTTCTCCCAGATAAATGGCGTCAGGCTCAATGCGGCAAATATCTCCAAATGCCTGAAAAATAAAAATATCCCCCCGCCTTTCAGCCCCCACCCTTTCTGTCAAATCATACGGAAGATTCCGGTAGAGCGTGCTCAGGTTCTCTTTCATTATTTTTTCGTAATTTCCAGCCATGGAGTATCAGATCCTCGTATTTTTTTAAGTCACGGAGCCCCTGTTTCCTGAATAACGCCCTTGTCGTTCACCACATAAACCAGGCTTTTATTCTCTTTGGCATAGGAAAGAATATCTTCAAAAATAAGCGCCTGAACCTCGTATCGTATTCCCGGTTGCCGAGGCATGCAACTCAGAAAGAGTTCGGCCTCGTTTTTAGTTTTTAAGATCGGGATATAGGTCGATTCGTTCTCTTCGTGAAATGCTGCAAGTTTCTCGTCTGCGCCGGGATTTCCTATCACCGCATAGACCCATGTTTCGTTGGATATTGAAAAAGCCATAAATTCCTCTTACCTATTATTGATATGAGAGTGAAATCAATCTGTATACAAGCATTCCCGACAGCCACGCCACATCTTCGGGAGAGAGAAATCCTGCGACCGAAGGCGAAAATAGAATGTTTGCTTCCGGAGGAAACTCTTCATCACCGGCCCAGAGAATGAGCCGGAGGGGAACCTTGGGAAAAAGAAGAAATTCAAACCCGGCGTCACCCTCTTTGATGGAAGCGCCCCCAAGAAGGATAGATACTCGTTTCAGAGTTTCAATATTATTCCCAAACACCTTTTTTAAAGGATCAATGGCCCGCTTGACAAAGGAGCTGAAATAAAAAGAGGCTCCGGGAATCTCCCGGTAGGCGATCCATGAGCCGCCTGAACCGTCGATGCCCTTTCCCTTCATGTAGTGGAGAATCAACACCTGTTCCTGAATGGGTATCTCTTTTTCTGGATCTGACAAGTCGGTAAAAATGAACTCCGGAAAGCTTATACGAAATTTCCTGTTTAAAAATGAAACCTCAAACGCGCCTTCACCTGTAACTTCAAAACCTGATCGTTCTGAAATACCGGTGATCTTTTCCGTTGAAAGTGAGGAGACCGATAGACTTCTAGCCGCCACGTAATCATCCACCCGTGCCATAAATATCCTCTGGAGTCTTAAAAATAATAAAGCCCCGCCCAAAAACTAAGGGCGGGGCCTTGTACAAACAAAGATCAGCAACCTTTATCAGATGTCAAGCCATGAATCTGAATAAAGGGTTTCGCCCATGATCACCTTATAGGTTTTCGCGTAGTCTTTCAGCTCTTTCGGCAGACTTGCGATATCCGGTGTGTTTCCTTCGATCATGCCATAGATGAGATCCACGATATCCTTTCTCTGGCCTTTTGCGATGGCCGTGAGGGTGGTGTCCAGTGGATCGGAAATGACCGAATACATGCCGTAATACTCAAGCATGACCATGTAGGTTGAATTCAGGATCGGGCGCAGATGCTTGGGGGGACCATTGGAGATATTGGACAAACCGCAGGTGCTTTTTGCACCGGGCGCAATATCCTGGATCATGGCCTGAAAATTCATGAGGCTCATGAGCTGAGGCTGCTGAATGTTCACAGGGGTAACGATTCCATCCACCCAGATTCTCTCGTTCGCGATGCCTAATTCATTGGCCGCATAGAGCAGTTCCACACAAAGGGCCGCTCTTTCATTCTCATCCCTGGGAAGTCCGTCCGGACCCCACATCAAGGCGATGAAATCCGCATTGTATTCGGCGGCCAGGGGAAGCATCTTCTGATACCGTTCCGGTCTCGCCATGATGGAGTTGATAAGAACCGGTTTTTCGGTCGGTTTATAGACCTTCAAGGCCGCTTCGATGGCTGCGATGTTGGAGGTGTCCAGGGCCAGCGGAAGATCCGAAACCACATCCTGAACGACCTGGACAACCCAAGGCATCAGTTCATGACCATCTTTTTTGGCGGGTCCGAGATTGATATCGATATAATCCATGCCCAGTTTTTTCTGTTCCAATGCTTCTTCCTGGATCGGCTTCGGGTCTCTCTCCCTGTAGGCTTTGCCGATCTTGGTGGAAATCACATTTAAACTTTCACCGATTAGATACATGTTATCACCATATTTTGGTATAAAAGTTAATAGTTACAGACAATTATCTGGATCTTAGGAAACCGGGGATATGAGCGGCTTCACGGGGTCCGATGGTAATCGTCCAACCGGGTAGTTCTTCTTCGATATCACCGGCGATAGATGCTGCATATCCGGGGATGATCAATTCCTTGTGTTTTACTTTATCCATGATACCGCTCTTCTTGACGAACGCGCCGACATCATCACCAGCGAATTTTCCAGCGGCCCAAGCCGTAAGAACGGAGAGGCCTTCGGAATCTTTGATGAGAAGCCATGCCGGAACCTTGCTGCCTTCGATTTCACCGGATACGATAAAATAGGTGAGCGCGAAGTTGGTGGTGACAAGCACCGGAGAGTTTTCGTTGGGATTGCCGATTTCATAGATACCTTCGGTAACGGTCATCGGTCTCTGGGGATCGGTGAAGATGTTCAATCTCTCGAGAAGAAGCGGGAATACCACTTCCGGCGTGAAATCGGAAAGTACGACGATCCCTGCGTATTTGGCGATCAACATGGCGGCTACGAGGCCTTCCATATCGGTGTTGGAAGCCATTTCAGATGCAAAAGCGATGGTCGGGAAACCAAGAGCCTTGTTACCAGCCTTGAGGGCGGCCCGGCGGATGGCGACCTGATCGTTCAGGGTCTGTTTGATCTCCCGTGAACCAGAATCGATAACGAGGTCTTTCAGTCCCATGCCCGTGAGTTTTTCCGTAAGAGGAATCAATGCGTCTATGGAGGCTGCTTTTACGGCCAAAGGAAGATTGTTCTCTTTTGCAATGGCGCCAAGGGCGTCGGCATTGGCTGCGGTTGCCGCATAAAGAAGCGGGCGTTTGAAGGCGCAGGCAACGGCAGCTTGTTTAAGAGCCTCCGCGTTATCGCTCATCAGGATCAGGTTGAACTCGGATGTTTCGGCGATTTTTTTCGCGACTTTTGCATAGGCGGCCGCATCTTTTCCGGCGTCTTTGAGGGCCACCAGTTCCGGTCTCAGGTTCAGACCCACGCGCTCATACTGGAAGGCGTTCCAGCTTTTAAGCTTTTTATCAAGGTCCGCATCGGAAATATCCGATGAAATGGTCGCCGCAAGCAGGGTCTTGTTGAAAAAGGTTTTCTCATGCCGATAAAGAACCGTTTCACCGCCAGCCACACCTTTCCTCACACCATTACCGACAACGACCGGACGGATCGGGGGCGCTGCCGCTTCCGCAAGTTGCTCTTTCGCTTCCGCGGATACATACGGGCAGGAATCAAGTTCGGCCTTGCTTGATGCCAGGTTCATGGCAAAAGCAAGACAGGTAGGAACGCCACATTCCTTACAATTGGTTTTTGGCAATAATTTGAAAATCTGAATACCAGTTAATGCCATTTTCGTCTCCTTAAATTATCAAGAAATCCAGGCGATTTTATCATCTAAAAACGCCTGGATCATTTTTAATATTTACCCAACAATCGGGGGCATCGAAATTGCTGGATGACCTTTTTCCTGGAGGAAGGGAAGGATCTCCTCTTCCGTGGTTCCGACCGTCTCATCGGCGATCATATCATACAATCCAGGGACGCCCATTTCCTTTCCACGTTTGATGATTCTGTCTTTCAGCTCTTCTTTGAGTATTTTTGGCATCCAAACCATGCGGAGCAGACCGCCGTCCCCAACGATGAATTTTCCCTGGGTGATGTTGTATTTGGAGTGTCCTACAAATCCAGGTGAAGAAGCGCCGCCGCCCATGACACCTGCAAGGGTGGTGAACTTCATTCCAGAGGGGGTTTCACCGGAATAATCCCGGTTGACCGTCATGACACCGTTACACGCGGGCAGCATGGCGGCGATGCACTCGCAGCAGCCGCAGGTGGTCATGGGGTCTTTTACCATTGAATAGAAGTTGTAATGGGTGACCGCGCCCCGTGATGCCTTCTGAACGAATTCGTTGACCCCTTTCCACTGTCCCAGAACCGGATCAATACATTCGCCTTTGATGATGGGCTGGTTGGGACCGGTGGGATTGATCTCAAAGGAGGCTTTGCAATCCATCCAGTTATAAGCGCCGCAAAGACCGGTTCTTTCCGGGCTTACGGAGCAGACATGGCTGGGAGCGAATGATTGACAGAGGGTGCATGAGTAAAAGGTCTCCACATCCTCGTCTTTCATCTTGTCAACGCGCTCGTCTCTCGTTTTATATTCGGCCCTTGCTCGATCGGTCAGCTTGTCGACGTCTTCTTTCTTGGTGAAGAGGGTGACCTGAACCTTGTCCACGATCTTCTTGAAATCCTGGTGGAACTTGGCGTGAAGAACCACACCGATATCTTTCAGGGTGAAGCCTTTCTCAATCGCGCCCTTTCCAACACGAACCCAGGAGATATCTCTCTGTCCAATATGCATGATGCCCTGGATATAATTGATCAGATGATGG
>JAGVHJ010000284.1 GCA_020056645.1 Desulfobacterales bacterium | reverse complement strand
TGGCCCCCGGCAGGGCCGAAGGAAGCGCGTCCCAAATGCGATTACCCTGGACAGGGTCCACACAACGATTGAAGAGGCTGAAAAAGGGGTTTAAAATAGGTAATGATTGAACTGATTAAAGGATTTAAAGATATTCTTCCGGAAGGGATCTCTCTATGGCAGCGGATTGAAACCGAGGCGAAAACCATTTTCGACGATTTCGGTTACCGGGAGATCCGCTTGCCCATTCTTGAAAAGGCAGAGCTTTTCGCCCGCAGCATCGGCGACACCACCGATATCGTCGAAAAGGAGATGTATTCCTTCGAAGACGGCAAACGGGGCCTTGTCACCCTTCGCCCTGAGGCAACGGCCTCCGTGGTTCGTTCCTATATTCAGCAGCGGATGTATGCCGCTGACCCCATTCAGAAACTCTTCACCATCGGCCCCATGTTTCGAAAAGAGCGGCCCCAGAAAGGACGATACCGTCAGTTTTATCAGATCGACGCGGAGGTCTTTGGCATCGCATCTCCCTACATGGACGCCCAGATGATTTTCATGCTGATGACCCTTTTCTCCCGTCTGAAGGTGGCGGGGCTATCGGTGTTGCTGAACTCCCTGGGGTGCCCGGCCTGCAGGCCCGCTTTTAAAGAGGCGCTTCTCTCCATGATCGAGGCGAAAAAAGAGGCTTTGTGTGAAAACTGTTCACGGAGATTGTTGAAAAATCCGCTGCGCGTGCTCGATTGCAAGGTTCCCACTTGTAGAGAGGCGGTGAAAGAGGCTCCGGCCATCACCGATTATCTTTGTAAGGGGTGCGACGACCATTTTTCCGCCGTAAAGGAGATGCTCTCAGGCCTTGGGGTCGGCTACGAGATCGATAAGGGACTTGTGCGCGGTCTCGACTATTACACCCGGACCATCTTTGAAATTCAGACTTCGGCCCTGGGCGCCCAGAACGCCGTGGCCGGAGGTGGCAGATATGATGGCCTCGTGGAGCTTCTGGGAGGCCCTTCCCAACCGGCGATCGGGTTTGCCATTGGATTTGACCGGCTTTGCGATATCATGGCCCAGTATGAAAAACCCTCTCAAAAGCCGCTTCAGGTTTTTTTCATTACCGAAGGCGCGGAGGCGGGGAAGCAGGGGGCGAATTGGGTGTCGCGCTTGAATCAAGCCGGCGTAACCGCGGAGATGGACTATGGGGAGCGGAGCGTAAAGAGCCTCATGAAACGGGCCGATAAGCTCGATGCCGCCTTTGTTGTTATTGCCGATGGGGAGGGGCTTGAAAAAGGGCAGGTGATTTTGCGCAATATGAAAACAAAGGAGCAATCGTCCATTTCCACAACAGGGATTACGGAACAGCTTCAATCAATCATTGTCAATCAAAGGAGTTAACTAGTGGCTGATATACTTGGAAACATGCGGAGAACCCATTCATGTGGAGAGCTGGGCATCGCGGATATCGGAAAAGAAGTGGTGCTCATGGGCTGGGTGCAACGGCGGCGGGATCACGGCGGCGTTATTTTTGTGGATTTCAGGGACAGGGAGGGCATGACCCAGATCGTTTTCAGTCCAGAGGAGAATCCGCCTGTTCACGAAAAGGCCCATGTGATCCGGAGCGAATATGTTCTGGGCGTTCGCGGCGTGATCCGGAAACGGCCGGAAGGCATGATCAACCCGAAAATGAAAACCGGAATGATCGAGGTGGTGATCACCGAGCTCAAGATTTTAAATGCCGCAAAGACCCCCCCTTTTCTGATAGAAGATAATATCGAGGTCTCGGAAAGCATCCGGCTCACCCACCGCCACATCGACCTGAGGCGTCCCCAGCTCGCCAGGAACATCATCACCCGGCACAAAACATCGGTGGCGGTGAGGAACTACCTGAACCAAAAGGGGTTCCTCGACATCGAAACCCCTTTTCTCACCAAAAGCACGCCCGAAGGAGCAAGGGACTATCTGGTTCCCAGCCGGGTCAACGAAGGATGCTTTTTCGCCCTTCCCCAGTCTCCCCAGCTTTTCAAGCAGTTGCTTATGGTCGCAGGCTACGACCGCTATTATCAAATTGTCCGCTGTTTCAGGGATGAGGATCTGAGGGCCGACCGCCAGCCTGAATTCACCCAGATAGACCTCGAGATGTCCTTTATCGGGGAGGAGGACATCATGGCCATCGCGGAAGGAATGATTCAGACCATTTTTAAAGCGGTTCTTGAAAAAGAGGTGACCATTCCATTCAAGCGTCTGACTTACGATGTCGCCATGGATAAGTATGGCCTCGACAAGCCCGATCTCCGGTTTGGCCTGGAATTGACGGATATCTCAGACATTGTTCAAAATACGGGCTTCAAGGTTTTCGCCGATGTGGTGAAAAAGGGCGGCATGGTCAAAGCCCTGAACGCCAAGGGGTGCGCTGATTTTTCAAGAAAAGATATCGATGACTTCACGGCGTTTGTCGCCATATACAAGGCGAAGGGCCTGGCCTGGATAAAGGTGAAGGATAACGAGTGGCAATCGCCCATCGCTAAATTCTTCTCTGAAGAAGAGAAAAAGCAGATGGCCGAAAAAATCAACATGGAAAAAGATGACCTTATCTTTTTCGTGGCGGATAGGTCCAAGGTGGTGAATGAAGCCCTGGGGAACCTCCGGAACCTCCTTGCGGAGAAGAAGAACCTGATTAATAAAGATGAGTTCAACCTTTTGTGGGTCACCCATTTCCCATTGTTTGAATATGACGACACGGAAAAGCGATATACATCGGTTCACCATCCCTTTACCGCGCCCTTTGAGGAGGATTATGAGAATCTGTCGGCCAATCCCCTTGCCGTTCGATCAAGGGCCTATGATCTAGTGCTGAACGGATCTGAAATCGGCGGCGGCAGCATCCGAATCCACGACCGGGAGATACAGGAAAGGATCTTTACCGTGCTCAACATGGATAAGGAGGAGGCGGAGAAGAAATTTGGATTCCTCCTATCGGCCCTGGAGTCGGGCGCGCCTCCCCACGGAGGCATGGCCTTTGGCTTTGACCGTCTTGTCATGATCCTTTGCGGTCAATCCTCCATCCGGGATGTGATCGCATTCCCGAAAACCCAGCGGGCCGGATGTTTGCTCACGGACGCCCCATCCAAAGCAAGCCCGGAGCAGTTGCAGGAATTATCATTGAAGGTGATCACCCAATAAAAAATTCTTCCCTTCTCCCATTGCTGCTTGATCAAGGGGAGAAGGGAAGAGGGGCCTCTTTATGGTTGTCTTTTCACTCGATCTTCAAGTCCTGGGATTACCGTTTGGTTACGGCGGCATTCTCGTAACTATTCAGCAGCGATTCATCAAGATGGCGAAAAGCCCGTTTTAACGGAAAACGCCTTCGAAGCTCTCATCCGAAAAAAGTGAATGTCACTTCACAAAAGGGCCTTTTTGCCACTGAAACAAGGCCACACTGAATAGTTACGCATTCTTTATGGTGTGCTCGACGCCTATTTTGATTTTTAAAAAATCGCACGGTTTGGACCCATTTCGAGCGTTAATGATAAGTTTTACGCCGTTCTTTAGAGGAATCGAAAAAACATCTCTCCATGCCTCCTCCGCGTCTCGATACCACATCCTCTTTTTTCAAAACACGCTATTTTTTTAAACTTGACACATATTTTTAAACCTGAAATAGATCTGATTCGTATTATTAATTTTATGCGCATCAGCATGGGTATGCGCGATCCAAATCTGGCGAAAAGGCGGTGAACGGGCCTGTTATCAGAAGCGCCTACCCGAAGAGGAGTAGCGGGAATCGGCCAGGGGGATCAGGAAATATTGGAAAGATAACGATGACGTGTGAATCGTCATGGATTGTTGGGAAGTTGAAGATCAACCACTCATTTACTTAGGAGGATTTCATGGCTTTATTTGTATTTGGACACAAGAACCCCGATTCAGATTCCGTATGTGCCGCCATTGCGCTGGCTGACCTGAAAAAGAAGACCGGTGTTGACGCGGTCGCCGTCACCCAGGGCGAGCTCAACCCGGAATCGAAGTTCGTTTTGAAGAAATTCGGTGTCGCCGCACCCGAGGTAATGACCTCAGGTGCAGGGAAACAGGTTATGCTCGTCGATCATTCCGATCTGCCGCAGAGCCTTGGCGATCTGGGACAGGCTGAAATTGTGGGCATTGTCGATCACCATAAACTTGGCGATGTCACCACCCCTAATCCTCTGGAATGCTGGATCTGGCCCGTGGGCTGCACCTGCACCGTCGTCAAATCCATGTACGATTTCCACAAAGTGGCCATTCCTAAAGATATCGCGGGTATCATGCTTTGCGCCATCCTGAGCGATACCGTCATCTTCAAGTCAGCCACCTGTACTCCCAAGGACAAGGAAGTTTGCGAAGCCCTGGCGAAGATCGCCGGCGTTACCGACATGCAAGCACTCGGCCTTGAGATGTTCAAAGTGAAATCCGCCGTTGAGGGAACCCCGGTTCGTGAACTGGTTCTCCGCGACTACAAGGATTTCGACATGAGCGGCAAGAAAGTCGGCATAGGCCAGCTCGAAGTGGTTGATCTCTCCATCCTGGACAGCGTCAAGGCTGATCTTGCAAAGGATATCGCC
>JAGVHJ010000176.1 GCA_020056645.1 Desulfobacterales bacterium | reverse complement strand
CCGATCTCAAATCAACTCAGAAATAAATACAGCCATCCGATCTCCATGGCATACCGCCCATGAATCTCCCCGGCGCTGTAAAAATTTTATAAACCAAAAAAGTCACCCTATTTATCGATTCGAAACTTGGAACTGATTCAGCCCTATCAAGGTGGAAGTTAAAAAAAAATACTATTTTAGGATGGAAAAAAAAGTATGCAATTCATCGATCTCAAAACACAACTTAAGTCTATTGCAGAAGATGTTCAGAAACGAATCGCCGCAGTGATCGACCATGGTCAATTCATCATGGGGCCAGAAACAAAAGAGCTGGAACAAAAACTGGCGGCGTATACGGGAGTCAAGCACGCGATTTCATGCGCGTCCGGAACAGACGCGATCCTTCTGGCCCTCATGGCTTACGGCGTCGGGCCGGGTGACGCCGTTTTCACAACGCCATTCACCTTTATCGCCACCGCAGAAGTGATCTCTCTTCTCGGTGCGACGCCAATATTCGTTGACATTGACCCTCATACTTACAATATCGATCCAACGAAACTGGAATCCGCTATCGTTCATTTCAATCATCAATCCCTGCAACCCAAAGGCATCATTGCGGTGGATCTTTTTGGATTGCCAGCAGATTACCATCTGATCAATGACATCGCCGCAAAGCATCACCTCTTTGTCATTGAAGACGGCGCCCAGTCATTTGGCGCTGAATACCACGGAAAAAAAGCCTGCTCTCTTGCGGATATTGGCTGCACCTCCTTCTTCCCAGCAAAACCCCTGGGGTGTTTCGGCGATGGCGGTATGTGCTTCACGGACGATGATACCCTTGCCGGCGTCATCAAATCCCTCCGCGTGCATGGGGCAGGTGCTCACAAATATGATAATGAAAGAATCGGCATCAATGGGCGTCTCGACACGCTTCAGGCGGCCATTCTGCTTTCAAAATTCGCCATCTTTCCCGATGAGGTTGAGAAACGTGACAAGGCGGCCCGCACCTATAACGACCTCTTAAACTCAGGCCGCACCGATCTTTCCCTGCCTCTATTCATGAATGGATACAGAAGCGTTTGGGCGCAGTATTCGATCCTGGCAGGAAATTCGGAACATCGCAGCCGCATTCAGGAAGCGTTAAAAGCGGAAGGTGTTCCCACGGCGATCTACTATCCCAGGCCCCTGCATCTTCAGAAGGCGTTCTCTTTTCTGGGACATAAACCTGGGGATTTCCCATGCAGCGAAGAGTGCTCAAACCGCATTTTCAGCATCCCCATGCATCCCTACCTTGAGGCCGACGATCAGAAAAAAATTGCAGCGATCATCAACCGCATATAAACAGCCCAACACCCTATATCAGGAAACCCAACACATGAAACATCAAGCAGGAATTGCCGTTATTGGAAGCGGTTACTGGGGCAAAAACCTGGTCCGCAATTACGCAGCTCTCAATGTCCTTAAACTCATCTGTGATAAAAATGAAGCCACTCTGGAACAGTTCAAGACCACCTATCCGGATGTGGACACCTGTATGGCCCTCACCGATATTCTTTCACGAGACGACATTCAGGGGGTTGTCATCGCCACACCGGCGGAGACCCATCACACCATCGCAAGGGAAGCGCTTCTAGCCGGGAAACACGTATACGTGGAAAAACCCCTTGTACTGGAAGAAACCGATGGCGAGGAGTTGATCGCTCTTGCAAAAGAAAAAGATAAGGTCCTGATGGTCGGCCACCTGTTGCAGTATCACCCGGTCTTCATCAAACTCAAGAGCCTTGCCCATTCCGGTGAACTGGGGCGCATCAACTACATTTACTCAAACCGCCTCAACCTCGGCAAGATAAGACGGGAAGAAAACATTCTCTGGTCTTTCGCCCCCCATGATATTTCAATGATCCTGACGCTTGCCGGCGAAGAGCCGGAAACGATCTTTGCCACTGGCGGAAACTATCTTCATAAAAAAATCGCCGACGTCACCACAACCCACCTGGAATTCCCATCGGGAATTCGGGCGCACATCCACGTTTCGTGGCTCCATCCCTTCAAGGAACAAAAACTGGTTGTGGTCGGCGACAAAAAAATGGCCGTATTTGACGATACACAGCCCTGGGCCGATAAACTCCTTCTGTATCCCCATAAAATCAATTGGAAAAACAACGTCCCGATCCCGGACAAAGCCGAGGCGGAACGCCCGGAAATCCAGCAGGATGAACCGCTGAAATGCGAGTGTCTTCACTTTCTCTCCTGCATCGAAAACAACACCCCTCCCCTTACGGATGGAAATGAAGGGGTAAGGGTTTTACGCATTCTGAACACGGCCCAACGCTCACTGGATCAGAAACTGTTATCGAGCCTTGCGCAGTTCAGCCGGAGAGACCGGCGGAAATCACCGGCCAAGGGCTCTTATTTCGCCCATGAGACGGCCATCATCGATCATAGTGTCACCATTGGCGAAGGAACTAAAATCTGGCATTATTCCCATGTGCTTTCCGGAGCATCCATAGGTAAAAACTGTTCATTTGGCCAGAACGTGTCTGTATCAGGCGGAACCACCATCGGGAATAACGT
>JAGVHJ010000327.1 GCA_020056645.1 Desulfobacterales bacterium | reverse complement strand
GGTATCCGAGATTCTATTTTCAGGATCCTCGCATCATCGCCGCATCCAGCGGCGGCTATCTCCAGTATCAGCCAGGCCAGACCATCAACGGGTGCTGGCTCTATCCCTATATGAATATCCCTGACTATGTCAAGAGCATCGTTTTCGGTCAGTTCGCGGTGCGGGAGTTGATGAATCCAAAAATAACAGGCGGTGGTGAATCGCCTGAGCTGAAGCCTTTTGTCCCTTCTGTCGTCACCTCCTCAAGCTGCGGATATGTGAATTTTAAATGTAATGTTTCAGGCAGACCCTCCTATGGAAGGATCTATGCCATCATCTACGACCTCGGAGGAGAGCTTTGGTCCACGACGGGCGTCTTCGGCCTCGTCGCCCCACAGGAAAGATGGAAAAGTGACGAGCGCCTCATGGAATACTGCATCCGGACCTTCAGGCTTGATCCCGCATGGGTTAAAAAAGCATCTGCGGCATCCGCCTATAGGGCTCAAAAATATGGCCAGACCATGCAAGAGCTCGCGGCAATGGACCGGGAGATCCAAGAGAGTCGCAGCAGAACCCTGAGCGATACCCAAACAGAGTTCTATAAGGTGCTTACAGGGCAAATAGAAACCAGAGATCCTGCGACAGGCGAGGAAAAATGGCTTCCTTCATACAACAAGGCCTATAGTGACGGAAAGGGGAACTATTATCTGACAGATGATACAGGGAGCGGACCAGATTCAGTTTCCCCGGAATGGAAGGAACTCCAGATAATCAACAGGAATGAGCGGTGATAGCTGTTTTTTTTTAGGAGAGACGCGGCGGTACTCGAAGTCGTTCGATTACAAAAGGGGGGGCGGATTTTTCACCGCCCCCTTAAGGTCTTCGCGGTGTGTGTTATTTTGTTCCGAAGGAGGCTTCGTCAATGTCTATCGCCGCCGTGTTCAAGGCCCGGATCGATTCGAGTCTTCCCAGGGTCACGGGCAGTAAGGAGCTCACGAAAAACTCGCAGGTTCTGATCTGGCCCTCGTAGAAGGCCGTATCCTTGGATTTGGCGTTCTTTGTAAGGGCTTCTTTGGCGATGGTCGCCCGCCAGAGAAGCATCCATGTCATGACCATGTCTCCGGTCGTATCAAGAAGCGGTGTGGCATGAGCGTAGGCTTTCATCACATCGGTCATGGCGGTTTTTCCCAATAGCATAATGGTCTCGCTATATTGGGTGAGGGCCGCGTCTGCTTTTTCCGCAAGGCTCGAGAGTTCGGGCGTCTTCTTCGCGCCGTCGATGCATTTTTTTATTTCGCCTAAAAACACCATAAAGGGTTTCCCATTTTCCATTCCGATTTTCCGGCCCAGGAGATCCATGGCCTGAATGCCGTTGGTTCCTTCGTAGATCTGGAAAATTTTGCAGTCCCTCATCAGCTGTTCCGCCGGGAAATCCTTACAATAGCCGTAGCCGCCATGAACCTGGACGCCCAGGCTGCAAACGTCTAAGGTTCGATCCGTGCCATATCCCTTGATGATGGGGGTCAAAATGGCGAGCATGTTCTCGCAGAAGGCTTTTTCTTCGGCGGTTTCGGCCACGGCCTTCCGGTCATGGAGGGTTCCGGAATAGTAAATCATGCTCCGGATTCCTTCCACATAGGCTTTCATCATTAGAAGATTTCTACGGACATCCGGATGGTTGATAATCTGAACGCCGCCCTCTTTGGGTTTCATAAGGTGGGCGCCTTGCACCCTTTCACGGGCGTAGTTTAGGGCATGGATATAGGCGGTTGTGGCCACGGAAAATCCCTGCAATCCAACGAGCTGACGGGCGTCATTCATCATGATGAACATGGAGCGCATTCCTTTGCTTCGCTCACCCAGGAGCGTCCCAACGCACTTGCCGCTTCCGCCGAGGGTGAGGGAGCAAGTGGCGCTTCCGTTCAAGCCCATCTTATGCTCAATACCGGTGCACATCACATCGTTGAACTCACCCAGGCTTCCATCCTTGTTCACCCGGTATTTGGGAACCAGGAAGAGAGAGATTCCCTTTGTTCCCGGCGCGTCGCCCTCCACCCTCGCCAGCACTGGGTGGATGATGTTTTCGGCCAGATCGTGATCGCCGCCGGAAATGAAGATCTTGTTGCCCACGATGTTGAATGTTCCGTCGCCATTGGGAATGGCTTTGGTGGTAAGCACGCCCACATCGGAGCCCGCTTCGGGTTCGGTCAAGAGCATGGTTCCCGCCCATTTGCCAGAGTAGAGATTCTTGCAAAACATCTTCTTCTGCTCGTCGGTCCCGATCTCCTCGATCATTTTTGCCGCGCCGTGGGTCAATCCATGGTAGAGCATGAAAGAGACGTTGGCTCCGATAAAATATTCATTCACGGCGAGGGATACTGTTTTGGGCATTCCGCCGCCCCCGTACTCCGGGCTGTCCGCCATGCCGAGCCACTCTCCCTTGAGGAAAAGCTCATTCACCCGGTGAAACGATTCCGGAACCTTGACCTGACCATTGTCAAATGTGCAGCCCTTGTCAGCAAGGACTTGCGTGGGATAGATCTCCTTGATCGCGAAGGAACGCGCCTCCGACACGATCATATCAATGGTTTTCTTGTTGAACTCACCGAATTTTTCATATTTGCTGAAGCTGGAAGCATTCAGCTGTTCATGAAGAACAAAATCCACATCTCTTCTATCAGCGATTAGTTGTGCCATTTTTTTTTCCTTTCCTGAAAATCGACTAAATATTGCGAAACTATTTTAAAAGCCAGGATGAGTCTCGTACAAAAATTTCCTCAGCCCCTCTTTTCCAATACCGGTTTTTTACCCATCGTTAAAACTAATTACTGGTAAATATTAGATTTATTGATATAGAGTAGGCGTCATGGAAAGTCAATATGATAACGGTGTGGAAATAAACTGCGGCACTCGAAAAGAGCATTACAAAATCAATGTCATCAAGTGAGTGTGATTTTGGCCTTGATCATCGTTTCGGCCACCACCAACCGGCGAAAAGAATATTTTCGTAGTGTTGATTCCTACGCATGTATCCCTAAAATTTGGAAAACTTGGGTTTGATTTCTGTAAAAATACGATTTTGCGCGAATGCTTGCAGCTCAAGGATTTGTACGATTTTTGAAAATCAGGCGTGTGTCTACATTTTTTGGCTGTTTTCCGGGGTGTTTTGCAGTTCCAGCATCCGCTTT
>JAGVHJ010000396.1 GCA_020056645.1 Desulfobacterales bacterium | reverse complement strand
TCGAAATACTTCATGTATTCCTGCGGTCAAATTTTTTTTCCGCCTTGGATTTGAACAAATTTCCTAAAAACTTGAAGATCGAGTGTAACTATTCAGTATGGCCTCGCTTTAGTGGCAAAAAGCCAAGAAGCTCCCGAGAAAAATAGGGAACGAACAAAACGGTCTTTTCGCCATATTGATGAATAGGTGCTGAATAGTTACAGAACGATTCGATTTTTCTCAACGGCAATGATCTGGAATCTCTTTAAGATTCTTAATAATCATAGGTTGTTATGAAAAACCGGTATCATCCGGATTCTGCTTCAGTAGGGGTGAGCGTGATTAATGATTTAAAAAAAGGAGGAGACGTTTTGGCAGAAGGTACAGTAAAGTGGTTCAGCGACAAAAAAGGCTATGGGTTCATCGAACAAGAAGATGGCAACGGTGACATTTTCGTTCACTATTCATCAATCGACATGCCCGGTTTCAGAACGCTTGCGGAAGGCGACAGGGTCAATTTTGAAATTGAAAGTAACGAAAGGGGATCTGCCGCTAAAAAGGTCCTGAAAGTGTGATTTTTCTTTTTGACTGCAGAAATCAGGCATTTCGTTCACCTCGCATGACGAAATGCCTGCCCTTCAATGCAGGCGTTTTGATTCGGTTTTTTTCAAAACTTCCCTCCCCATAAAAAACCGTTCTCCCAAAAAAAAGCGATGCAAAATCGGCGGATAGTGTTATAAGGATGCCCACCTATTAACCCTATCGATGTGTAAGTACGTTAAGGAGTATCATGCAGCTCTCCCTTCAGCAGAAAATCGCCGTTGAGCACCAGGGCTCGCCCGCCTTGGTGGTAGCCGGCGCAGGCTCGGGCAAAACGCGGACACTGACCGCGAAAATCACCCATCTTCTTGAAACAGGATACGACGCTTCCCGGATTCTTGCGATTACATTTACAAACAAGGCCGCCGAAGAAATGAAGAATAGGCTGGTGGAACTGACCGGCGCATCCCTTAATCACTTCCCCTGGGTCCGGACCTACCACAGCGCCTGCTTCAAGATATTAAAAACCCATTGCCATCTGGCGGGGTTCACCCAGCCGCTCCAGATTTTAAGTGCATATCATCAGACTAAAATCGTAAAAGAGATCATGGCCGCCCTGGATGTGGACAAAAAGTACGCGTCCGCTATCATGTCCGATATTTCAAAGGCCAAGAATTCAGGGGATCCTGAAAAGTATTTCGATAAGCAGGTGCGCGCAACCCGCTTTATGATCACGGATATCTTCGATAGATACGAGAAGGCCCTCAAAGGAAGAAACGCCGTGGATTTCGACAACATTCTTCTGATCGTCCGGAACATTCTCCGGGACCACCCGGATGTGAGGACCTCTTATCAGGAGTACTTTCAGTATATTCTCGTGGATGAGTATCAGGACACCAACAATTTGCAAGAGGAGCTCACCCGGCTTCTGGTGAAGAACGGCAATCTGTTTTGTGTGGGAGACGACTGGCAGTCGGTTTATGGATTCCGGGGAAGCAATGTCAACCATTTTCTATCCTTTGCGAAAACCTTCGATAACGCCCAGATTTTTAGGCTCGAGGAGAACTACCGGTCGGCGGATGAGATTGTCCAGGTGGCCAACGCCCTGATAGGCCACAACACCCAGCGGATGGAAAAGAGGTGCTTTTCCGGAAAAAAAGGGGGGGTGATCGAAAAACGTTCATTCTACAATGAGACCGACGAGGCGGTTTTCGTGGCCAAAAAAGCGCGGGTTTTAAACTCCATGGGTATTCCCTATGAGCAGATGGCAGTCATTTACCGGACCAAGGCCCTCTCCCTCTCCTTTGAAAAAACCTTCCGCGCCTACAAGGTCCCCTATGTGATGAAGGGCGCCCGGGGGTTCTTCGAACGAAAGGAAGTGATCGATATCAACTGCTACCTGGCGGCGGCTTTTTTCCCTAAGGATGATGTGGCCTTTGAGCGGATCATCAATACGCCCAAAAGGGGGATCGGCCCATCCATGCTGACAAAAATCAAACAGGTCCGGACAGGAGAGATGGCGCTCAAGGAGGCGGCTAAAAAGGTGGTGGGTGAGCGAATTCTTTCTCCCAAGGTCCACAAGGAGCTTTCTTTCCTTCTGGATCACCTGGACCGCATGAAGGAGATGCCCCCAAAGCAGGCGATAGGCGAAATTTTGGGTGCTCTAGAGTACGAGGCCTATCTGAAGACAGAGGCCAAGACCGATCAGGAGGATTTCACCAGCAGAATGGAAAATATCGAGCAGCTTATCTATGCGGCCTCCCTGCATGATACCATCGGTGATTACCTGGAGGACGCCTCCTTGGTCAACGAGGACAAGGAGGATGACGAGAAGAGCGAAACAGGTGTGAGCCTATCGACCGTCCACGCCAGCAAGGGTCTGGAGTATATGGTGGTTTTTGTCGCCGGATGCGAAGAAAACATCTTCCCCCACTGGCGATCCATGGAAAAGGAGTCTGATCTTCAGGAAGAGCGGCGGCTCATGTATGTGGCCATGACACGGGCCGAAAAGTACCTTTATTTTTCTTCCGCGGAATTGCGGCGGGGGCAGTACTCCCGGCAGAGCCGGTTCATCGATGAGGTGGAAGATCTGCTTTAAAAGAAGAGAGCCGATGAAGATAAAAATGGGTTGAAGAATCAAAATTAATTGTTAACTATTCAGTGTGGTCTTGTTTTGGTGGCGAAAAGGGGCTTTTCGCCAT
>JAGVHJ010000232.1 GCA_020056645.1 Desulfobacterales bacterium | reverse complement strand
TCACAGAGTACCCGACCGAAGAAAAAGACCTGTGATTCTCTATGGAATTTTTAGACTTCTGTATCATTTAAGCAAGAAAAGAGGAATTAGCTTTTGGTGCATGATTTCAGAAAAAAATCTATTCGAGGCGGTGACCTACATGGGATTTATCTTCCATCCCATCGGAGTAGAGGTGAGCTTCCACGGCATCAGAACGCCCTATATCGCCTTTCTGGATGAGATGGAAGATCGCTGGATACAAGAGAAGCCCGACTTCATGATCTTTCTCGCCGAGGGGTTGGAAGAAAAATATTGGCCCGATAAAGCCTCTTTCCGGAAGCTCATGGCCTCTGTTGCTTGATTTCCTGGCCATGAGCGCAGAATACCACGGACTATTTTTTCATCAGATCGTCAATCTCTTTCCGGTAGGTGTTGACGCATGTGCCGGCGCCATACCCCATGCGGAAGAGCATGATGTGGGACTCTTCCGCGAAATCCACTTGGGGGAAGAGACTGCGGTAGACCTCCCAGAGCATTGGAAAACGTTGATTGTGGGCCTCCGTGAAGTGGACGCCGCCTTCGATTTGCCATCTTCGATAGAAAAGGGTCACCGCTGTCATGGGTTGCATGAAAAGGCCTTTCCGGGTCAGGGTCAGCCAGACCCTCTCAAGGGCTTGCCCCCCCCTGATAAACGCTTCGGGAGATGCGCCCTTCATTGTTAACAGGGCCGCCGCACCGGCGTTCACGATACCCTGCCTTGAAACATGGGCGATCATTTTTCCAAGACCGGCTTTGTTCATGAGGTTCATGATTGGCCAGGGCCGGGTAAGCTTCAAAATCATTTCTCCCGCCAGACCCGCCTCGAGATTTTTCAGAGGAAGTCCATCTCTTCTCTGTTCCGCCTCTTTGGGTGTATGCCGGATCATCTGATGAAGATGCTCATGGAGCGCTCTATGTTCGCTTCGGATACGGTCAATGTCAAATATGAGATCTCCCAGTTTCTCTATCGCGGCCCTTTCGGTGATGAAATGAAGCCGCGCCCCTTCTGTTTGCTGGGCCGCATTTTCGAGTTCAGATAAGAGGCGAGGGGAGAGAGGCCGTTTTTTAAACGGCTTCCGGCTTGTTTGCCGTTTGAAGATGGAATCTGCTAGGATGGCGTCGTTGGTTTTTCTCTCCGAGAGATGGATGGAGGCCACGAGGTCTGGTGTATTGGTATCGGGGAAGAGATTTGCCGTCGCCGTAAGATAGTTGCGCCCTGCCGCGATGGTGATGTTTTCAATCACAGCACCTAAAGAAATGAGCGAAGCGGTCTGCGCCACATTGAAGAAGGAGGTGTCAGCGTTCCGGTCCAGATAAATATCGATTTGTTCTTCGCCATAGGCAAATCGCCATGGCTGGGCGTTGTCTCCGGATGGGGCCTGGATCCCAGCCCGGATCAAGTAGCGGATCACCTCTTCGCGCAGGGCCGTCTTTTCGGCGGTTACCTGGGGAAGCGCTGGCGTTTCGGTGTGATGGCGCTCCCTTTTCTTTTCAGTCATTTTTTTTGCGATAAAGATTTTTAGCTTTTGGACAGGGTGTCTGTTGCCCAACAGAAGCTTGCCCGCCTGGAGTTTCGCCAGATAGGGATCAAACTGAAGATAGTGGGGAACCGGTTTGACTTCGCCTCGTTTCAAGATGATTTTTAACGCTTCGGTCGCGGCCATGGCCGAACAGAGTTGGCAGGCGATATGAAGAGAGGGGCCCGATTGTTTATCCAGGTCGACCTTGGAAAAATCCACATACCGGAAATGGGTTGGCCGTGGCGCAAGGCCGATGCCAAATGCAATGTAACAATCGGTGGGGGCCATATCATCGGATATGTTGAAATATTCGTCAAAGGTCATGCCTTCGTAAGGCGAGAAGACAAGCAGGGCGGAGCTGAATCCCATGGGGCCCGCCGTGATCACATAGACTCCTTTTTCCCGGGCCCGGTTGAAGAGTTTGCGTCGGATATCAAAGGCGAAATAATCGAGAGAGTCCAAGACAACGGATAGGCCATCGAGAAATTCGTCCAGATTCTCCGGGTTCACTCCTTCTTTGAACTCCCGGATGTCGAGATAGGGATTTATGGAGAGGGCTTCCCGTTTCATTGTTTCGAGCTTGGAATGACCGAAATCGGGAATGCGCGCGCCATATTGGCGGTTCGCATTCGCCGCCTCGAAGGTGTCAAAATCGGCGATTGAGAATCTTCCGACGCCTGTTCTCGTAAGGGTGATCAGATGAACCCCTCCCACCCCTCCCATTCCTGGAATGCCGATTCGCACATCGGCCAGGAGGTCCTGCTCTTCCTGGGTCAGGAGGCCGATATTTCTTGAAAAAGCGTTCTCTGTATAGTGCTTTTGAGAGTGAAAGCCGAAACTTGCGAGTCTGTTGATTAAGGCGTCTTTGTCCATTGGATCTCCTGTTGTTTATAGTGTAAAAGACAAACGCGATTTCCAAATGTTACCAAATTTTTATCCCTTCCGTGGACCGGTGGCAGGCCACCCGGCGGTCCGGATCTCCTTCGTGACACCGCAAGAGCGGCTCCTCCCTTCGGCATTGATCCAGAACCAGGGGGCACCGGGTGTGAAACCGGCATCCGGCTGGCGGATTCCGTGGGGAGGGAAGGTCGCCCGAAAGGAGCGCTCTTCTCCGCTTCCTGGTCGGGTCAGGAACAGGAATGGCCGAGATCAGCGCCTGGGTGTAAGGGTGTACGGGATTCTGGTAGATCAGTTCTGCGGGCGCGTGCTCGACGATTTTCCCCAGATACATGACGATAATCGACTCGGACATGTATTTCACCACGGCCAGGTTGTGGGAGATGAAAAGATAGGAGAGTCCCCGTTCTCGTTGAAGCTCTATCAGCAGATTCAAGATCTGCGACTGGATCGACACATCCAGGGCCGAGACCGGTTCGTCACAAACGATCAACCGGGGATTGAGGGCGATGGCCCGGGCGATTCCGATTCGCTGCCGCTGGCCTCCGCTGAATTCATGGGGAAAGAGGCTGGCCGCGGATTTTTGAAGGCCCACAGTATCAAGTAATTGATGGATTTTTTCTTTTCTTTCGGTTGGATTTCCCATGCCGTGAATGAGAAAGGGTTCTTCCAAAATCTCATAAACCGTCTGCCGGGCGTCCAATGATTCAAAGGGGTCCTGAAAAATCATCTGCATGCGCCGCCGGGTCTCTCTTAAAATTTTTTTTGGAATCCGTGCGAGATCTTTTCCTTCGAAAATGACACTCCCTGAGGTGGGGGGATAGAGCCTCAAAATCGTTCTCCCGGCGGTTGTCTTGCCGCATCCCGACTCTCCCACGATTCCCAGTGTTTCCCCTTCTCTTACGGTGAATGAAATACCATCTAAGGCATAAATAGTTCCCTTGGTCTTTTTCAGGACTCCTCCCCTGACCGGGAAGTGCATTTTCAGGTCGATTACAGAGAGAAGGGGCGGATTCTGAGGGGGGATCGGCGCATTCATGGCGATATCTTTCTTCCTGTCAGAAGGTGACACACGGCGGAATGGGTTTCGGACAGAGCCGTCATCTGGGGCGGGATCGTTTTACAGCACTCGATTTTGACCGGGCACCGGTTTTGAAACCGACATCCGGCAGGCATATCCGAAAGACTTGGCACCATTCCAGGGATGATGGTTAAAGGGGCTTTCCGAGGAGAATCAAGCCTGGGAATTGAGGAGAGGAGGCCCTGGGTGTATGGGTGGGCCGGGTTTTTAAAAAGTGTTTCCACGGAAGCCTCCTCGACGATCTTCCCCGCATACATGACGATCACCTGGTCTGCGACCTCCGCGATGACTCCCAGGTCATGGGTGATGAAGAGGATAGCCATGCCGGTCTTTTTCTGAAGATCCTTCATAAGCTCCAGGATCTGGGCCTGAATGGTCACGTCCAAAGCAGTGGTGGGTTCATCGGCGATGAGGAGATCGGGTTTGCAGGCAAGGGCGATCGCGATCATCACCCGCTGCCTCATGCCCCCTGAAATTTGATGGGGGTAAGCGGCGACGCATCTTTTGGGATCAGGAATACCCACCTTTTCCATGAGCTCCAGGGAAGCATTCCCGATCGCCTCTTTGGTCATCCGGGGAAAGTGAATGCCCATGACTTCTCCTATCTGGGCCCCGATGCGTTGGACGGGATTCAGGGAGGTTAGAGGCTCTTGAAATATCATGGAGATCCGGTTCCCTCGGATCTCATTGAGTCTCTCCGGAGGAAGGGTGAGGATATCGGTTCCCTGAAACCAAATTTTTCCGCCCTCGATCCGCCCCGCGGGCCTGGGAAGCAGCCGGATAATGGAGAGGGCCGTAACGCTCTTGCCGCAGCCCGATTCGCCGACGATCCCCAGTGTTCTTCCTCTTTCCACGCTGAAGCTGATATCCTCCACGGCCCTGAGCGATCCCTGTTCGGTATCGAACGCCGTTACCAGGTTTCGAATGGAGAGAAATGAATTTTCGGCTTGCGTCATGGCGCTCTCCGGAGCCGCTTATTTGGGTTCATAGGTTCGGTCCACAATCGTCACCGGTGGAAAGGTTTTTCCTTCTTTCATGGCGGCCTGAGTCTCTTCGTGTCTGGCTTTGTCATACCAGAAGAGCCCGCCCGTTGTGCTTCCAAAGGGATCGAAGAGGGAGCCGGACATCTTGGTTCCGGGAACCTTGGGAAGTCGCCACCACCGGTAAGAGGCCTCCCTCACATAGGGCACCATGAAGGTGGGGACGAAACAACCGATTTCATGGATCTTTTCCTGTATTTTTAAAGAGAGGGCGATCCGTTTCTCTTCATCCAGGGAGTCTCTGTAATCATCAATGAGTTTGTCCATCTCTGGGTCATCGGTGTTGGTGATGTTATTGGTCTGGGGCTTGTGGGCGTTGATCGAGTGAAAATGCTCCCAGTATTGGGGACGGAGAGAGGTGCTCCAGCCCATCCATGCCACGTCATGGTTCTTTTCCATGACTTTTTTATAGGCGGCGGAAACGTCAAGCTTCTGAAGGTTGAGCTCAATACCCGCTTTTTTCGCCTCCTCTTTCAGAACAACCAGTCTTTCGGTGTGCTCGTCAATGCTGTAGGTCACCTCAACGGAGAAACGGTTGCCGTTTTTCACGTAAATGCCATCCGGCCCCCGGTCCCATCCAGATGCTTTCATGTCGCGGGCCACCTGATCGATATCGAAGCGTCGGGCCTTGACAGAGGGGTTGGAATACCTTCCATATCCCACGAACCCATGCTCCAGTCTGTAGAAATCGTTTCTCAAGACCTGTTCGATGACCTTTTCGATATTCATGGCGTGGGCGAAGGCGTAACGGAGATTTCTCTCTTTGAAAATCTCCTTGTCCTGGTTGAGCCACAATCCCTGAGCCGATTGCTGGGTATCGTTGAAGAACCAGATCTTTTCCGCATACCCATTTTCGAAGAGGGGTATCTGGGTCTTGGTATGCCAGTATTTGGGCATGGTTATCCCAAAGGTGTCTATTTTCCCTTTTTTGAAATACTCCCACATGACGGTCATATCCCTCACCACCTCGTAGACGACCCTATCCACGTTGAACCGGTTTTTGAAATAGCGGTTATCCCGCGCCCACCAATCCTTTTTCCGCTTGAAGGTGACCTTTTTCCCTTTTTCGAAATCGGACATCTGGTAAGGGCCGGTATTTGGCTCGATCCGCCAGTTATATTGGGTGACGAAATCGGGACCGAGCACGCCGTAAAAGTGCCGGGGCGTTGGGTTGATGCCTACCCGCAGATGGAGATCCGGCTGGGCCTTCTTTGCGACCACGGCCAGGGTGTGGTCATCGTAGATGATAACCTTATCGATCTCTTGGGTATAGTAGTCGTTGTACCAGGGGGCAACGATATGGGGCGACCGCATGAATTCCAGGGTGAAGGTGAAATCGTCCGCCGTGACCGGCTTCCCGTCCGACCACACGGCCCGTGGATCAAGTTTGAAATACATGGTCTTTTTATCCGGATCAAAGGCCCAGCTGGTGGCGAGCTCGGGGATGATCTTTTCCGTATTGGGATGGATACCGATCAATCCCAGTTGATTTCCCAAGATCGCATCCCTAAACCCGGAGTTGGAATCGGGGCCCACGGTTCTGAAGGTAAGGGGAAATGTGAAGACGGCGGAACGGAAGAGGCCGCCTTTCTGAGCCGTATCATCGGAGAAGAGAGGGTCCTGATCGTTGGTGAGCCACACGATATTCGAAGGAATTTCGGGTGTGGCGAAGAGGGGGGTGTGTTGAGGGGAGAGGATCAAGAGGAGAAAAACGGTCAAAAGATAGGTCGCATGGGAAAAAGCGTTTTTCATGGGATTTTTCCTTTTCTTCATTTTATTCATAGGTGGTGAATAGTTTGGGGTCAAATGCTTCTCTCACCGCTTCTCCCACAAAGGTAACGGTTAAAAGGGTGAGGATCATGGCGGAGATCACCGCGCTTGCAATCCACCAGGCATCCATGTTGGACCACCCCTGCTGTAAAAGTTCACCCCAGCTGGGGGTCGGCGCCGGAAGTCCGAAGCCCAGATAGTCGAGGGAGGTCAGGGCCACGATCCCCGATGATAGCGCAAAGGGCGCGAAGGTGACGATGATGGAGAGGGTGTTGGGAAGGATGTGTTTGAAAATGATTCTCGCATCCGACGCGCCCAGGGCCTTTAACGCAAGCACATATTCCCGCGTCTTTTCCTTGTAGGTGGCTGTTCGCATGATCCAGGTGATGGAGGTCCATCCGAAAAAAGCCATGATGAGAAGGAGAATCATCGCGTTCGGCACAAGAATGGATGAAATAATGATAATTACATATAGAACCGGGACATTGGTCCAGATTTCGATGACGCGCTGGAAAACCAGATCGAACCGCCCGCCCAGGTATCCCATGAGGCATCCCAGGCTGATGCCCACGCCGTATGTGGCGAAGAGAAGGGCCAGTGAAAAGAGGATGGCGGTTCTGAACCCATAGAGAAGCCTGGAAAGGATATCTCTTCCGATGGTGTCCGTTCCCAGGAAATGCTTCTCCGTGAAAGAGGGAGGAAAAGGGGGGTAGTCGTCTTGCCTCAGGTCGTTTTCATAGGGGTTATAGGGAACAAGGGGCATGAGCGCCCAATCATCCGAAGGCGCTTCCCTGAACCGTTTCTGAAGCTCCCGGTAGTTGGTTTCATAATCGTAATCGAAACCGAACACCCGGCCCGGAATCATCTCTCCATAGGTTGGAAAGTAGTATCTACCGTCATACCGGACGAGGAGCGCACGGCTGTTGATGAAAAGTTCCGCAAAAAGCGAGAGAACAATAAAGAGAGATATGGCGATGAGGGAGTAGTATCCCCGTTTGATGGATTGAAACCGTTTGATTTTTTTTAAGGTGGCCGGATCGATTTTCATGGGTCTCTATTCAAATTGCACTCTCGGGTCAACGGCCGCGACGCAAATGTCTGAAAGAATGTTGCCAAGCAGAAAAAGAAGGGCGGAGACAACGAGCACTCCCAGAACGACCGGGTAGTCCCTCTCCACCACCGATTCATAGCCCAAAAGACCCATTCCATTGATGTTGAAGACCTTTTCTATCAGAAACGACCCTGAAAGCACAACCGATATATGGTTTCCGAAACTGGTCGCGATGGGAACGAGGCTGTTTCTCAGGGCGTGGCGAAATACGGCTTTTTGAAAGGGAAGGCCTTTTGCGATGGCGGTCCGCACATAGTCCTGGGCCAGGTTTTCCATGAGCGTGTTCTTCATGAGGAAGGTGAGAACGGCAAAGGATCCGGCCACATAGGCTATCAGGGGAAGGATGGCGTGTTTGACCAGGTCGGCTGCTTTTTCCAAAAGCGTCATCTCGTCGAAGGTATCTCCCACGATTCCACCCAGGGGGAGCCATGAGAGGTTTGATGCGAAAATGATCAGGAGAAAAAGTCCAACCACCCATCCGGGAATGGCGTAACCAATGAAGACCATGACAGAGGAGATATTGTCAAAGGCGCTTTTGTGGCGGACGGCTTTCGCGATCCCCAGGGGGATACAGATTCCGTAGACCAGGCACAGGGAGCTCAGACCGAAATAGAGGGAGACGGGCATGCGTTCCCGAATCATCCGCCACACCGGGTCCGAGTATCGGGTGGAGACGCCCAGGTCGAAGGTGATCACCTTGCCAAGCCAGATAACATAGCTCACCAGAACCGGTTTATCGAAGCCGTAATACTTTTTCAGTGTTTCGATCTGCTCTTTGGAGAGCGGCTGGGTGGGCCTCTCCGACAGGGAGCTTCGTCCTCCGGTGCCCGATCCTTTCAGTTGATACTCCGAGATGATCCGCTCCACCGGCCCTCCAGGAACAAACCGGGTAATGGTGAAAACCATCAGGGTGATTCCCAGGAATGTGGGGATGATTAGTAGCACGCGTCTGATGAAATATGCGGTCATTGCCTGAAAAAAACCTTACATGAGGATCATCGGTTAATGAAGGCCGCCCGTATTGCAATGGTTATTTATTTAACGGATTTTATGGTTCAATACAAGCATTTTGGCGCATAAAAAAAGAGCGGGTCCATCGCCGCTGCACCCGCTCTTTCACAATTTTTTAAATTGAAACCCTAAACGGTCAGGGATTGTGGCTTTCTCTTTTTAATGGTGGCCCGGCTCGCTCTTTTTCTCGGGAACCTCTTTGGCTTTAGGAAGGGACTTTTCCTTCATCATGGATTTTCCGGAAAAGGAATCCTTGAAAGTCTGGACGGTCTTATCGATGAGCGCCAGTTTGTCATCGGCCTCTTTTTTCTGTTCGCTGCTGGTTGCGACGCTTCGTGCCCGCAGGAGAGCCTCTCTCACTTGCTCCATGTCCGGAACTTCCCCGCTCTCGCTCAATTCGGCGGCCTTCTGAAGATAGTAGGAAAAGGCGATGGAGAGGGCCTCTTTCCGGTCGTACCGGTTTTTGATCGCCTCTGGCGCAACGGCTCCTGGCAGCTGAAGAATCATTTCCGAATTCAGGGGTGAAAAGGTTCCCTGCCAGATCTGAACGGCGAATCCGTTATCCTTCACATAGTAGTTTCTGGTGTTTTGAAAACTGACGATACATAGAGCGATGACCAAGGTGACAAATCCGGCCACTGCGGCTTTCATCTTTTTATCCATGGGCGGTATCATAAATAGCTCCTGTTCCGCTTTTTTTGCCTCTTCTATTTTTTTTGCCGCTTCGGCCTGCTCCGCTTCTTTCATCAGCCTATCCTGTTC
>JAGVHJ010000457.1 GCA_020056645.1 Desulfobacterales bacterium | reverse complement strand
TTCTACATGCGATTCCCCTGAACGCCATACTGAATAATTACCAAGTTTTTAGGAAATGTGTTCAAATTCCAAGGCGGAAAAAAATTTTGACCCCAGGAATAGATGGCCTATTTCGAGGATCATTTTTTTTCCAACGCCGGAGTTGGGAAAATTAACAAAAACTTGAACATCAAGTATCAGCGCAGCGCATCCTTGTTAAACAGATTGTCTTCCAAGGGAATGTTGTACTGAACCTTCTGAACGATCAGCTCGGTCTTTCCGGAGCCATCGGCCATGGTCATGACTATTTTAAACGGCGTTTTGATGCCTGAGATATCCCGCACGTCGGCATTTTCGAGATATTTGTAAAGTGCGCCCTTCTTGAAAAGCTCCGCCTTCATCACCACATAGTCGGTTTTCCGCACATAGAGGACCGCCTTGTCGTATACGCCACCGGCCTCTTTTTTTACCGCTGTCACCTTATGACAATCATCGCCGTTCACCGTTTCTGAGCCGATCAATTCATAAGTGTAATCATCGTCATTGCGTGAGCTAAGATCTTCATAGGTGAAATGGGAATTGACAAAGGACTTGTCTTTTCCGGAGGCGGTGATCCGTTTGATCTTACCGGAAGAGAGGCTCAGCCACTGATCATCCTCCGCCCCCTCATTCATATGGGTCAGGAGTTTTATCTGAGTGGGTTTTGTAAAAGAGATCAATACCTTTGCTCCGTTCTCCCCATATTTTTTAGACAGGATCTCAAACTCCTTCTCAACCACCTTTGACCCCCCGTGAATCAACATGGTTACCGTACTTGTCCCCGAATCGGGTTCGGTCACTTCCTGACTCTTATCGATGATCTCTTTTCCGGTCATAGCCAGTGCGGCCTGACAGAAAATGGCCAACACAACAAGCGTGACCGTAATAGACAGGCTCTTTTTCTGAAGCGTATTCATCTTAAAACCTCCTTGCTCTATAGTGAATGGATCTTTGGTTATTCAACCTAGAGAATTGGTTGAAACAATTCCTTCCCCATATCATAATCGTCCGCGATTTCAATACCCGGCGTGAAAAAAGCCCCCTCCATTTCGGGTAAACCCAGGAGGCTCGGTCCGGATAAAAATGAAACATTCAAAATTATTGCATCTTAGTTGCAGATATGTTAGCTTTTTTCTTACTTTTCAGAATGCGTTTCATGTCTTTAACGTTATAATCTTTCCATCTGACAGGTGGAACAATCACATGGATGATTTATGAAATATTCTTGGCGACCATCCAAGGTATTGATTGGGATATTAATGCACAATGATCTCACCCAGATGAATGAGATGGAGGAACACTATGTGGCAAGCTCTCAAAATTGCAGATAAAATAAGAATCAGTTTCGGTGTCCTCATCGTTGGATACTTCTGTTCGATGCTCTATGGATTTATCGTGGGAGGAACCACTGAAACCCGACTTAAAATCGTATCCGAATCCATGTTCCCCGCAGCCATTCACAGCCAGACCGCTCTCTCCACCTTCAATGAACTGACCAAGCTTTTTAACGACGCGGTCATGCTGGGGGATTCGGAAATGCTTTCCCAGAGTAAAGAGAAAAGTGTCGCGGTTAAGCAAGCCCTGGAGTCGATCTCCGCCCTCAAAGGACGCGCAGAAAAAGAGGTTGAAGAACAAAACGCCATCATTAAAGATTATTCCGAATACTCGAATCTTGCCTACACCACCTATGCCGCTATCGTTAATCAAGCTGGAAGCGACGCCCCTGAAACGGCAAGCAGCATCAAACAGCTCAACACGTTGAAACAATCCCTGGAAACAAAACTCACCTCTCATGTTCACGATTCGGCGATCGCTTTGAAAAAGGAGCTCACATCCATCAGCAACGAGACAAAAAATCTCCGGTTCATGAACATGGTGATCTTCGCCTGCGTGGTATGCGCCGCCATCATTATCGTATCGATTATAATCAACCGATCCATCAGCATCCCTTTGATGAACACAGTGAATATGGTGAAAAATATCGCCCAGGGAGAGGGGGATCTGACCAAGCGGCTCCAGATCGTTAACAAGGATGAGGTGGGGGAGCTATCCAAATGGTTCAATGAATTCATCGATCATCTTCAGAAAATGATAAAAAGTATCGCCGTTAATGCGGATTCGGTTCACAAGGCATCCACGGATCTGTCAGAGCTTTCCATATTCGTATCCGAAGGGGCGGAGCAGATGTCCACCAAGGCCAACAAGGTCTCCAAAGCCGCCGATGACATGAACACCAACATGAGCTCCGTTGCCGCCGCAATGGAGGAGGCGTCAGCAAATACAAATCTGGTGGCTTCAGCCACTGAAGAGATGACCAGCACCATCGGAGAGATCGCCAATAATTCGGAAAAGGCTAGGGCCATTACCGACAAAGCCGTGGCCCAGGCGAAAACCGCGTCCGACCGTGTGAAGGAGTTGGGAACCGCCGCTCAGGATATTGGAAAAGTAACTGAAACAATTACAGAAATATCAGAGCAGACCAATCTATTATCGCTTAACGCCACCATTGAGGCGGCACGGGCGGGAGAAGCTGGTAAGGGATTTGCGGTGGTCGCAAACGAAATTAAAGAGCTCGCCAGGCAAACCGCCGAGGCCACCCAGGACATCAAGGCAAAAGTGGAAGGGATTCAGAATTCAACGGCAGGCACGGTCACCGACATTGAAACTATTTCCAAAGTCATCAATGAGGTCAATGAGATCGTCGCCACCATCGCCGCCTCCATCGAAGAACAGTCGTCAACGACAAACGAAATCGCGCAAAATATTGTTCACCTCTCCTCAGGCATCCGCGATGTGAACACCAATGTGTCTCAGAGTTCGGAATTTTCCGGGCAGATAGCCACCGACATCGCCGAGGTAAACCACTCTGCGAGCGATATGTCAAACAGCAGCTCCCAGATGAATCTTAACACAGAACGGCTTAAAGAATTATCTGTCCAGCTGAAGATAATGGTTGAGAAATTCAAGGTATGACATGCCGACGCCCCACGATCAGGGAGCTGAGGGTGTTGATATATGAATCATGTTTTTCTCCTAATTCCCTAAGTTAGAGGCAGGGGCTGAAAGCTCTTGCCTTTAACTTTTTTT
>JAGVHJ010000375.1 GCA_020056645.1 Desulfobacterales bacterium | reverse complement strand
GGTAAAGCTTCATTTCCGTAGAATAGATATCTGCGCCATGCTCTTTTTCAGACAGGCCAAATGCGCAAAGCGGGTTTTCACGCAACGTTCTGACAGCTTTCTGTTTTGCCTCTTCGTTATCCCCCAGAAAAACAGGATCGAGTCCGAGTGTGGAGACATGATACATATACCAGTAGGCGGTGCCATAGAATCCGCATATCTCTGAAAATTCAAACATCCTGTAAGTGCTGTAATATTGATCTTTATCCCCATAACCTTTGGGCAGGAAGAGGGTCTCAAAAATTCTTTCCTTCTTTACAAACTCGGCGAAGTCATAGGTAAACTCGGCGGAATAGGTATCTTCCTTCATTTTTTTAAGCCCTTTGCTTTCAAAAAAAGCAATGGTCTTCAGCATGATCTCTTTGGAACGTTCATCAGGATAATTTCTGTCTTGATACTTCTTTGGGTTCAGTAATAGCATTATTACTCCTTTTAAAAATGGTATTTGTTCGAAATACCTTTTATGGTTATACAGCCTATCATTAAATTATCTCACGGTATAAAGCATGAAATGTGCCACAACAATTAATCTTTAATATTCAATCAGTTATTATTAAGGGGAGATTTAAAATTACCGTATATGGAATTGGCTGTTGCCAAATACGGAATATCTGTCTTATAATGCATCGAACGAATGATCTTCCAACAAAATATCCAATGGCGCACCGACTGACAGATGGAGAATCAAAACATTAACGATAAAGCCGATCTTCAAGAAGAACTGAATGATATTTTCAAGTGCGTTTCACGTCAGATTCCCGTCGATAAAATCCATTGGGTTCAGACACATTATCATCTACAGATGATACGGATCATCGCCCAGGTTTCAGGCATGGGCGGAGAAAAAACCAATTTCATGTACGATGTCCCCAAAGAGATCGTGGAGATGTTAAACAGCGAAGCACTGCCTGAAATATACATCATGAACCAACCGGAAATTGATCTCCTCGGGAAAGAGGTCTCCAGGCGCGCAAAACTCTTTGATTGGTCCGCCATGTTTGTTACCTTTCGCCCCCCCAATGACTCTTACTCGGTCGTCATCTATGCGGACGGAAAAGGCAGGTATACGAAAAAGCATGCCCGGTTGCTGACCGCTTTTACGGCGCGGCTTCAACACATTACAGCCGCCCTCATTGCGAACAGCGAAAAGAAAATAACAGGCCCCACCCAGAAAGAACCGGTTGATGATAAAAACGAATTTTTCCGACAGATTACCTTGCGATTATGCGGCCATCTCGACCTGGAAACCGGTGTGACCCAATGTCTCCAGTACCTCAGCCGATTTATGCCGGCGGATGGGCTGCTTGTCAGACAGTTGGAACCGGAGCTGCAATCCCATCGGGTGCTTGCGGAAAGTTTCGGTGTGTTTCACCAACGATCAGGAACCATGATCCCCTGGCTCACCAGAGAACACCATTCCGCCGACAGGCCCAGAAGTCCCAGAATGCGCATCATCAACCGGCCGGAACACTCTGTCGCCATGCAGCCCTACACGCAAATATTCGGAAATGACCTTTCGTGCATCTCCATGCCGCTTATTCACAAAAAAAAAGCGATTGGTGTGGCGGTACTGGGCCTTGAAGGCAGGGATCGCTACAAAGAGGAACACCTGCAACTTTTTGCTTTGCTCCATGACCCTTTTGTCCTGGCCCTCTCTAACAACATCAAACACCGGGAAGTCATCCGGCTTACGAATCTGATCGAAGAAGAGAAAAAAGGCCTGACAGAAAGACTGAATTACACGGCGGCGGACACCATTATCGGAGAGAGTCTTGGCCTGGAGGGCGTAATGAAAAACGCACGGCTTGTGGCCGATCAGGAGAGTCCTGTTCTTCTGTCAGGCGAAACCGGCGTCGGCAAGGAAATCATCGCCAATTTCATTCACAGGAACTCTTTGCGTAAAGGGGGGCCCTTTATCAAGGTCAATTGCGGCGCGATCCCCGATACGCTGGTGGATAGTGAACTGTTCGGCCATGAAAAAGGAGCCTTCACCGGTGCTGGCGAAAGGAAAAAAGGCCGCTTTGAACGGGCCCACATGGGAACGATCTTTCTGGATGAAATCGCGGAACTGCCCCTGCAAGCGCAGGTTCGCCTGCTTCGTGTTCTACAGGACAAGAGTATCGAGCGGGTCGGGGGCTCAGAATCCGTACCCGTGGATATTCGTGTCATTGCAGCCACCCATCGCAACTTGGAAGAGCTGGTCGCTTCCGGTAATTTCCGGGAAGATTTGTGGTTCCGTCTGAATGTCTTTCCTATCCGGATTCCTCCCTTGCGATCGAGACGCTCCGATATTCCGGCCCTGGTGGATTATTTTATTGAAAAAAAGTCTCTTGATTTAAAGCTCCCCATCAGGCCCTCTCTTGCTTCCGAAGCGATGGAACGATTGGCCGCTTATGACTGGCCAGGCAATGTCCGCGAGCTGGAAAATGTAATTGAAAGGGAATTAATACTCAACAAAGGCGAATCGCTGACCTTTCAAACCATCAGCTCACAGCCGTCAGGCAATCATTCCAAGGATCGTGTGATTTCAAAAAATGACATTTTAGGGCTAGATGAATTTTTTATCCGTCATGTTAAGAGAGTCCTCTCCTTGTGTAACGGCAAAATAAACGGCCCCGGAGGGGCAGCAGAATTGCTAAATATGAAACCCAATACTCTCCGAAACAGGATGAAAAAACTGGGAGTCCCTTATGGTTTGAAGTAAGGCTGACCCGACTATTTCTTGGAATTTCGCCAAAAGGCTTAATTGAACGGATTAAATTATGAAAAGCGAGCCGGATATTGTTTTAAGCCAGATCAAAAACCAGATCACCTCAGGCGGAGATCTATACGAGGCTGTTTCAACCTATTACGATTATCTTCAGAAGAAAGATCTTCCAATGGAACGAATGAGCCTGAGCCTGTTTAACTTTGATCAGAAAAGCATAAGAATCATCGCTCAAGCCAGTAACACCGGCGGAGAAAAAACAGATTTTATCCTTTCAGCGCCCGAAGAGATTCTTCAGGCGTCTCTATGGGACGATCTTCCTGAAATATACATCATTAATGAACCGGAATCAGACCCGATCGGGAAGTATATTATCAAACGATCAGGCTGCAAGGAGTGGGCGCTGATAGGCATGCCGATTAAGGAGCAGGCAGTCGCTTACGGCGCCATCTTTTTTACGGCCAACAGCAAAAACAGATATTCAAAAAAGCATGCCGCATTGCTTTCAGATCTGTACGACGCCCATAAATGGCTTCTGGACATCATTATCAAGGACCACGAGAAGAAAACTGGCGGCTTTGACCAAAAAGAGCGTGTAGAAAACAAGTATGAGTTCTTTCGCCAGATCACCCGGCGTTTATGCGGACACCTTGACATGGAAACGAGCGTTTTGCATTGTTTTCAGTACATCAGCCGATTTTTTCATGCGTCAATGCTTTCCGTCCACAAGCATCATAAGGCAAGCGACACAGATATTATTGGGGTGGGGCCGACACCTTTTTTTAACTATTTCGATCCTGACATGATCGCCCGTGAAACAGAAATCCTGAGTCCAACGGAAAAAGGAGCCACTCCCAAAACAGTGATCACCAATCGGCCCGAACGCGATCCGACCCTGAATCGCACCGTAAAAACTTTCGGAAGCAACTGGTCGTCGATGACCCTCTATCTTTCACATAAGCGGATTCCTATAGGTCTTGCCTCCCTTGTCACCAAGGGAAGAAACGCTTTTTCGAAGGAGCATATGGAACTCTTTTCCATGCTTCATGACCCCTTTTCCCTGGCCCTCTCAAATCATATCAAACACCGGGAGGTCATCCGGCTAAAAAACATCATCGAAGATGAGAAGAAAAATCTTCAGGAAGAATTAATCGCCTCCAGGCAAACCGCCATTATTGGCGAAGCTTCCGGATTGAAAGCCGTCATGGAGAGCGCCAGGGTTGTCGCCGATCGGGAGAGCCCGGTCTTCCTGTCCGGAGAAACCGGCGTGGGCAAGGAGCTCATCGCCAACTTCATCCACCAGCACTCATCCCGGAGGGGGGGGGCCCTGATCAAGGTCAATTGCGGCGCCATACCGGACAACCTGGTGGACAGCGAACTTTTCGGCCATGAAAGAGGCGCCTTCACCGGCGCTGACACGCAAAAAAAGGGTCGTTTTGAACGAGCCGACGGCGGAACGATCTTCCTGGATGAAGTAGCGGAACTGCCGCTTTTGGCCCAGGTTCGCATGCTGCGGGTGCTTCAGCATAAATTCATCGATAGGGTCGGGGGAACAAACCCCATCCCCGTGGATATCCGTGTCATCGCAGCCACTCACCGCGACCTGGAAAAAATGGTCGCCTCCGGCAAGTTTCGGAAAGATCTGTGGTTCCGCCTCAATGTATTTCCCATTCACATCCCCCCCTTGCGATCAAGACGGTCTGATATTCCAGCCCTTGTGGAGCATTTCATTGGCATCAAATCCCGTGAAATGAATCTCCATGTTGAACCATTTCTGCCTTCGGATGCAATGACGCGATTGGTCACATATGAATGGCCGGGAAATATCCGTGAACTGGAAAATGTCATTGAACGGGAGTTGATCCTGAGCGAGGGGGAGGCGCTCTCTTTTCAACATATAATCCCCGAGCCACCAAAAAGCGAATCTCAAAACGACGCTGTTTGGGAAGAGGACGTTCTGGAAATGGACAAAGCCTTTTCCCGTCATATCCTAAAGGTCCTATCGCTTACAAAGGGGAAAATTAACGGTCCGGGGGGCGCCGCCGAGCTGCTGAAGATAAAACCCAGCACCCTCCGCCATCGGATGGACAAACTGGGTATCCATTATGGCTGGAAAAAAAGATAATTTGGTTCAAAGAAAACGAACACCGAGTTAAGCGTAATATTTAACCGGCCAAATGATCAATGGTGCTTGCTTGAGGTGAAACGCATCATGATTAATAAATATTTGTAATAATTGATAATATTATAAACCGCCGCATTTTTTCCCTAAGTGTCAAGCAAAAAATTCACTTTTTTTTCGTTTTTTTCACCGTCCTTTTAGGCAAGAACCTAACCGGACAACACTGGAATTTTTTACTATTATCAAAAAAAAATAGGGTTAAAAAATTTCTTGACAACAGCATATTAATCCATTATTTTTTTGATAAACATAGTTTATAAAATAAATTATAATTTACAGCAATTCCCTCAAACAGATAATTATTATAAATAGTGTCTGACCGGAAACCCCTTATCTATCGTCATTCCGGCGAAGGCCGGCATCCAGGTTGCTATTAAGGTAATGACGAATCTGGATGCCGGATCAAGTCCGGCATGACGGAAACTATGGGTTTTCGTTCAAGCACTAAATACATATTTTCGTAATAAATGTGAATTTATTCACTGAGCTTTTGTATGGACAGTGTGCCAATCGGCATATAGGGCTCCATTTTTTTTGCGAGATAGCTCATGATGTATCACTTTTCATAAAAGGGGAGAGTATGAAGCATGCCATAGTTTATGTATTACTCATTCTGTTTGGTGTATTTTATGTTTGCTCATCTGCCTATAGTGCTGACGTGACTATTGAGGAAAACGATAAACTGGCGGGGCTGATTCTTGAACTTGAATATGAAGACGCGGTCATTGAATTTAATAAACGGATTGAAATTCCCGAATTTCTAGGACATGCGCCCATAGATCTTTGGGCGACGCTCGTGAGACATCCTGGAAATGATCCCCGGCCAACGGTCCTAATGGCCACCGCTTATCGAAGAGAATTACAAATAAGAGGCTCATTTGCCGAATATGAAGAGGGATTTAATATATTGGCGGTTGACGCCAGAGGGACTGGCTCTTCAGAGGGGGTGTGGGAAGCATTAAAACCTGCAGAGCAAACAGATCTTGCCTATATCATCGATAAGTGGATTCCAGAACAACCCTGGTCAGATGGCAGTGTCTGCCTAAAAGGTAAATCTTACAGTGCTATTTCTCAGATGCTGGCTGCAGGTCATATAGAAAGAGATGAAGCGGGAAATCCAATCCATCTAAAAGCCATATTCCCAGTTATGACCTTTAGTGATGCTTACAAAGATATTTGCATGCAGGGCGGAAACCTGAACCAGCTTTTTATTTCAGGGTGGTATTTGGCGACCAATACATTGACCACGATTCCCTCAACGCTTTTAATCGGGGGAGAAAATGGCAAAATGGATAATGGAGGAGCCTCCTTGGACCAAGATATTCTGATGGAGGCATGGGTCAACTGGATATCTAGCCTGGAAACTTGGCATGTCAGTATGGGCTGGTTTTTGGATCAAGAAAATACTCATGATGGAGAATTCTGGGATGAACGGTCTCCCATGGCATTCTGGCCGGATAAACATCCTTATGATCGCGATCGATATGGTCATGATAAAACCATACCATCAAAGCTTCCTGTATTTCTCATGGGGGGCTGGTATGATCTATTTACCCGTGGGACATTGAATACTTACCAATATGGTCTGAAAGATCACGATAATACAGATAAGGCACTGGTCATGGGGCCATGGTACCATATAGGTGATACTATGGGAGTAAATAATGATGACATAAGAAACAGATGGTATAATTGGAAGGTTAAAGGCAAAGACGATCCCTTTATGGTGGAGTATCCGGTATTGTTATACATCATGGGGGAGGAGAGGTGGCGTGCTGAAAAAGATTGGCCCCTTCCTGAATCTCGGGTTGAAAATAAAACCTATTATCTCACAAATACAAGGCAAAAGACGAAACGGGGAGACTGGTTTTCCTTTTTAAACTGGAAAAATAACTACGGTCTTACTGAAATATTCAATAAATCGAATTATAAGAACAAAGAAAATCCAGTATTAACGCATGATCCCAGTTTCCTTCACGGGATGGTGTCAAGATCTATAAACAGATGGACAATGGGCATATTGTCCCTTGGCTCCCAGGAGTCAAAATATGTCAAGGGAAAGGATATTGACGCCTATATGTTTTGGGAGGATGAGCGGTCTGATGAGCTGGATGTCCTCACATTCACCACAGACGAATTAAAAGAGGATATTGAAATCACAGGGCCGCTGGCACTTACGTTTTGGGCGGAATCCTCATTTGGCGAGCCCAAACCAAAATCGAATCCTTTGGTTAATTTAGAAGTACTTTTGGGTAAGCAATTTGCTAAATTAACCGGAAATGAATTCCCCGAAGAGGGAAGCACCATTGGACAGGAAACTGAGGAAAAGGATATTCAGTGGGTGGTTGAACTGAATGATGTATTCTCCAACGGCAGGGCAAAAAATATCACATCTGGCTGGCTCCGCGCATCGCATCGTCAGCGGGATCCAAACGAACCAGAAGGGGTCACCGAACATGGGATCGATCCTGATTATACCCCCTTTGATCCATTTTATGATGGAGCAGACAAATCTCCGGAACGGATCAATGAGAAGGAACGATACCAGTACACGGTTGAATTATGGCCCACGGCGAATGTTTTTAAAAAAGGCCATCGAATACGGGTGAGCCTATCTGGATCGGATTATCCGCACTTATTACCAATTATAGTACCCTCTAAAAATACCATCGTTATTGATGCCGA
Organism: Desulfobacterales bacterium; assembly: GCA_020056645.1. GTDB lineage: Bacteria > Desulfobacterota > Desulfobacteria > Desulfobacterales > JAHIVH01 > JAHIVH01. The sequence goes on along the minus strand of JAGVHJ010000375.1, from coordinate 5,318 downwards.
CCACCCTGCAAGGCTTGATTTTCAGGTAGTCAATAAAAATGATGAAGACGATACATGGAAATGGATTGATGAAGATTCAGCCTTTAATAGTGCGGAGATCTATCTGCTTCAACATGAAAACTGATGATCCGTCTGCAAATCAGCGTGGTCCACTATAGTTTTAGCGGCTTGGAAAAAGCCATGCCACCCGTGGAGCCTTGATTTTAAAGGATCTATTTAAAAAGAAGACCGCAAAAGCCCTAATTTTTGGCCTACAAAAATCAAACCCTTAGGTGAGAATGCCTATTTGACGGGCTTCATTGATGGCCTCTGTGCGATTAGATACGCCCAGCTTTCCAAAGAGATTTTTCAAATGCCATTTGACGGTATTGATCGTCATGTTGAGAGCGTTCGCGATCTCCTTATTGGAGAGCCCTTTTGACAAAACCGTGAGAATCTCCAGCTCCCGCTGGCTTAAGGACGATGAGTCCAGAGGTTCGAGTTGAGGAATCGCTGGTATTAAAACGGTTTCGACCTTGGATGGAGGTTTAGGGAAAGGCGCACCTTCACATGCGGAAAGGATGCCGTTCAGGTACTCCTGAAACGCCTCTGTCAGATTTTCTGGAATCAGATCTGGAAACCCATTCAGATTTTTTAATACCATCCGGAGGAGAACCGCCATCTCTTCCCCCTCATCAGCGAACGTCCGGATCATGTTCTGGGGTCTTGCCTGGGAGAGAGCCTTTACCAGACATGCGCCCGCCTTATGTTCCTTCCCGGTTTTAAAGTAGGCGATTGAGAGCAGGGCTTCAAGCTCTATCTCCCGTTTTTTGAACCCGAAGGCGATCACATCTCCCAGGAGCTGCTCAATGATGAGAACCGCCTTGTCCGCCATTCCTGAATGGATGAGTATCCGGGCTTCCGCGCTTTTTTCAAGCTCATTGGAAAGCATTTCAAGGCCGACAAAAGCCCGCTCCCTTCTGTTGGTGCGGTTTTTTATGGAGTTTAAAAGGATCTCCGCCTCTTCTCTTTTACCGGTTGATAAAAAAATCCGGACCCGCTCATTGAATACGGCGGCCAGCAGCCACTTGCTGTTTTGCCGGTTTCCCAGATCATCCATCCTCTCGAGCAGGTTCTGGGCCTCTTCCCGTTTTCCGGCTCTCACAAGGGTTCGCGAGTGGGGAATATAGCAGGCGACGATGGGGTCCACCGCCGTACCGAAATCGATGAGATCGAGACACTGGCTAAACAGTTTTTCGGCCCCTTCAAGGTCGTTCCATTCATAATAAATTTCATAGAGAAGGGCGTAAGCGAGTGAAATAATCCCCGGACGGGTTCCCATGATTTCTTCGGATAGCTGGATCAGGGTCCGGTACTGTCTTGCAGCCCCATGAAGCCTGCATTCGACGGTGTGAATCCGCCCCAGGAGCCCCACGCCATAGGCGAAGGCGAATAGACCCCGTGCGGATTTTTGATATTTAAGGGCCCACAGGTTGATTTCCCGTGCTTTTTCAAAGTTACCCAGATGAAGATAGGCGTAGGTAAGCACATTTCCGATGACCCCGACGATCCAGGGATCGTTTTTCGGGGATTTCTCCATCCAGCGGGTGGCGAGCTGCTCGGCTCGGATGATATCCTGTCTGAAGGCCGCGCATACCGCCCGGATCGCGTTGGTTTCGACTAGAATCGACGGATCATTGTTCAATCCCTTTGAGACGATCGCATCCAGAATTGATTCGGCCTCTTCCGGACGGTTGGTCAGGCACTGAATCCAGGCAAGGGCCATTTGAATCCTTGGCCGGCTTGAGAGCAAATTTTGGGGCAGTTTCCGGATCCATCCGGCAAGAAGGGTGATGTGACCTTCGGAAACCAGATCCATGGCGCACTCTTCGATCAATTTGGCTGACAGATCATTGTCACCCGCGGCCAAGGCATGATAGACCGCTTCATCCATAAGACCATTGTCCCGAAACCAGATACAGGCCCTGATGTGAAGGCGCGTTATTTTCTCGGGATCTTTTCCCTGCAACTGGTCCAGAAGAAACTGGGAAAAAAGGTGGTGATACCGATACCACTTATGCTCTTCATCCAGAGGAAAGATAAAGAGGTTATTGGTTTCCAGATACCGGAGCGCTTTGCCACTGCCGGAAGATTCGGTCACCCAGTCGCACAACTCGCTGCAAAACCGTTTAAGGACGGCGGTATCCAAAAGGAAAGAGACAACGGACTCCGGTTGAAGGGCCAGGACATCCATGGCCAGATAGTCGCGGATCGACTGAATTTTTCCTGAAAAAGAGTTGATGAAGTGGGAGCGGTCTTTTTGCTTGAGAAGAAGAATGGCGGCCAGCTGAAGCCCCCCGGCCCACCCTTCCGTAATGTCGTGTAGCCTGTCGACCTCCGTCTGGCTGAGCCGCAACCCCATCTGTTGATTCAAAAGCTCCACCGATTCGCTCACCGTGAAACGCATGTCTGTCGCGTTGATCTCGACCAGCTGATTTTTGGCCCGCATCTTTGCGATCTTCAGGGGGGGCTCCGAGCGGCTCGCCATCATCAAATGAATATTCAAGGGGATTCTCGCGATAAAGTAATCGAGGATCTGATGAATGATGCTCTCCGTGATCAGGTGGTAATCATCCAGGATGAGAAAAATCGGGGAATCGGTGCTGGAAAGCTCGTTGATCATGGTCGAGATAATCGCTTTTTCGGGAATCATGGGCCCGGCCTGAATCAGGGAGTGGGTTCCCATGCAGATTCCCGGAGCGGCCTTCTGGAAGGCGGCGGTCACATAGGAAAAAAACTGGTAAAAATCGTTATCGTCTTCATCAATGGAAAACCAGGCGGCCAAGCCGCCAGCTTCGATGATTTCCTGCCGCCACCGGGCGAGAAGAGACGTTTTTCCGAATCCGGCGGGAGCCTGGATCAGGGCGAATTCACGGAACCGGCAGAGGGAAAGGGTGTCATGGAGCCTCCCGCGCACCACATGGGGCCCCGTTGTCCGGGGTGGGGACAATTTGGTGGCGATCTGGGTTAAGCGGGGTCTCTTTTTTTCTTTATCCATGTCTGCTCTTTATCGAAAATATGAAAAAGTCACTATTGAACGGTTGACGGGATTTGTCAATATATGGTTCAATCTGTAGAATAAGGAAGGAAAGGTAAAAACGATTTTTTTCAGAATAAGGGAAATTTGTATTGACAGGCGTTGATCGATCTATTAATTAGAGAGCGTTTTTCTAATCCAGTTTGTTTTGTGGGGTTGTAGCTCAGCTGGGAGAGCGCATGGCTGGCAGCCATGAGGTCAGGGGTTCGATCCCCCTCAGCTCCACCAAATTAAAAATAATTCACCCGTCCAAACGCCATCAATAGGTCCGTTAGACGGGTTTTTGTTTTTCTCAGGAATAGGAATAGGGATATGGAATTGAATTTGATCATCACTGGCGTCGGCGGTCAGGGGAATGTGCTCGCATCGCAGGTCCTGGGCCAAGCCGCTGTTCAAAAAGGACTGCGGGTCACCATTGGGGAGACCTTTGGCCTCTCCCAGAGGGGAGGACCGGTTTTAAGCCATGTCCGGCTGAGCGACTCCCGGCTGAAAGGTCCCATCATCCCTCCCAACGGAGCCCATATCATGGTGGGGCTGGAGCCCCTGGAGCCGGTCAGGATTTTAAAGGAGTTCGGCAACGAGAAAACCATCTTTATCGTCAACTCCCGTCCGATCCATCCCCTGAACGTCATCGCCGGGGAAGCCGCCTATCCGGAAGAGGCCTGGCTGAAGGAGACGCTTCAAAGCTTCGGCAGCCGTCTATTCTGGCTGGATGGGACAGAGCTGGCGATATCCCTGGGAGGAGCCATCATGCTCAACATGATCATGCTGGGCGCGCTTACAGCCATAGACCATTTTCCGGTATCGACCAGCGACATCAAACAGGTGGTTCGGGACATTTTTCCGGCCTCAAAAGTCGATCTGAACGATCAGGCTCTGGATATGGGGCGCTCCCTTATTACGGCCTCGATTCAATCAGATGGCAAGGGTCCGTGATCATTCTTTCTTTCATTTTCAGGCAATAACGAAATGAATGGCCAGAGAGATCGTGAGAAAAAAAGGCAAGAGGCCCTGTCCATCATTCAAACACTTCTAAAACAAGGATTTGAAGCCTGGATGGTCGGCGGCGCAGCCCGGGATATGATTCTTAACAGCATTCCCGAAGACTACGACATCACGACCAATTGTCCCCACGCCATCCTCCGCCGTCTCTTCAACAACCGCCTGGTGAAAACCGTGGGCGTCCAGTTCCAGGTCTCCCTTGTGGATGGCATCGAGGTCTCCACCTACCGGAAAGGCTCAGATCTTCCCCGCGCAACCGCGCCCACCCTGTTTGAAGACCTCTCTCGAAGGGACCTGACCATCAACGCCTTGGCGTTCAATCCGATCACCGGAGAACATCTGGACTATTTCGGGGGCGTGGATGATCTGAAGGCGGGCCTGATCCGGTTTACCGGAGATCCCGAGGCGAGAATCACCGAAGACCCCTTGAGGATGGTGCGGGCCTGCCGGTTTAAAGCGGCCTTCAATGGCCGGTTTCATGAAGGGACGACCTCGGCGCTGCTCCGGCTGAATGGACTGCTGCCGGAAAAGATCGCGCCAGAAAGAATCAGGCTTGAAGTTCTGAAAGCCATGAAACTCAAAGCGCCCAGTCTCTTTTTCAGCGCACTTCTGGAAAGCGGCCTCCTTCCTTATATTTTTCCGTCCCTTGCCGCCTGCGTGGATGTGGATGGGGGGCCCTTCCATGGAGAAACCGTTTGGGAGCACGCCCTGTTGAGCGGAGACGCCCTCTCCGCCAGAGATCCGCTCTTAAGGTTGGCGGGCTATCTCCATGACGTGGGAAAACCCTTTTCCGTCACCATAGCGGACGGAAGAACCTCCTTTGTGGGCCATGAAGAAAAAGGAGCTGAAAAAGCTGGGGTGGAACTGGGCCTTCTCAAATTCAGCCACCTGGAGAGGGAGCGTGTGGTGAATCTGATCAGGCACCATATGCGGGATCTCTCTCCCGCCTCGACACGCAAGGCGGTCCGGCGGTTTCTAAAAACCCTCGCCGATCACGATCTCCGGGTGTCGGACTGGCTGCGTTTGAAAATCGCCGACCGGAGATCCAATCTTAAAAAGGAAAACTACTCCCTGTCGGAGATCAAGCGCATTCTAAGCAACATCGCGCAAGAGATATCCGGCTCCGCCCAAGGGGGTGTTTTTCGGCTGAAAGACCTGGCGGTGAACGGCTACGACGTCATGGCGGTCACGGGTCTTTCTCCGGGAAAAGAGGTCGCGCGGGTGCTTGAAGCGCTTCTTG
>JAGVHJ010000511.1 GCA_020056645.1 Desulfobacterales bacterium | reverse complement strand
TGATCCGCAGCCCATTCGTCGAAAACGTAAACCGGTTTATCCTCTAGAAGGGCGACCACTAGGCTCAGCCTCTTTCGCTGACCTGTGGATAAATTAAGCGTGTTAAACCGTCCATCCCTATATTGGACCTTGTTTTCAATCTGCATCTCCTTGAGGAGAGCATTGACACGCTCCTCGCCAATGCCCTCGAGTCCATAGAGTCGATCGAACAGATGGGGATCGTTAAAAACCGCCGAAAAGAGGTAGCGGTGCTCCGGCATATAACTGGGTTGACCGTCGATCAGAATTTTTCCGGATGAAGGCCTGTAAAGACCCGTAATCATTCTAAGAAGCGTTGATTTCCCGCTCCCGTTTCCCCCCACGATAAAAAGCGTTTCACCAGCCGAAATCCGCATATGGTCGATGTCGAGACCAAACCCTTTTTCCATGCCCGCGCCAGCATATGAAAAATGGATCTCTTCAAGGATGATTGACGCAATGGAGGTGTGCGGTTGCTGGTTTGCATCGAACAACATGTCATCCTTCCCTTTCAAGGGGCTCTTCAAAAATAGATGACGTAACCGCTCCATCGCCGCCTTCCCTTCAAGGATAGAAGGCATTTGAGTTAATATCATGATGTCGGTTTTCATCATGTAGAGCATGACGATGACGATCTTCAATGTTGTTTCACGGGTTAAGGCCGGAAAAAGAAGGAATACGCCCCCTGCGATAAGGATTAACAGGGAGAGAGAATAAAAGAGCATCAGTTCCGATGCATAAAAGCTGCTTTTTAGCCGAAGCTTTTTTATCCGGTCGTTCTGTGGAATAAAATGGGTGTCGAACAGGTCGGCGCTTTTTTTCCTGCTCAACTTTAGCTCTTTGAATCCATAAAGAAACGATTGAAAAATAGTGAAGAGAGCCACATGTTCCCGGTGCTCTTCCACGACAATGGATTTGATAATCTGTTGAAAAGCTTCCCGCAGCAAATACTGCAAGAGCCGCCAGACAAGGATAACCCATCCGAATACCGGTGAAAGAAAAATAAAAATATAGAGCCAGCCGATAATAAGGGTGAGATGGTGTTCCAAGGTGTCAATGGTTTTGGTGGCGGCCTGGGTGACTGTCTGGGCATACACCATACTCATATGAATATCGGCGCGCTTCCTTTTTTCAAAATCGGCAGGCTCATCGTGGCGGATGGTATTCATGATCGACAGGATCTGATCTTCCAGATTCTTTTCGATTACCTGGGCGGTTTTCTTTTGAGATATTTTTTTTGCGATGAGAAAGATGAGGCTTATGGGCGGTATCACACAAAGATAAAACCGGTATTTGCCAGGGTCAAAAATATGGATCGCCGCGTTGGGGTAGAGGATGAGGAGAGCGCCGCCGGAAATGCCTCCAAGGGCTGCGTAAAGCATAATGATATAGGCGTCCCTGACAGAAATATGCCTCAGGTAAGTAAAAAAATTCATTCGTTACGGTCCATCCTGAAAGCCTTCATGGTCAATAAGCGTTCACCCCGCAACTGATCGTGTTGATGTTTCATGCGAAAACAAACGGGGGGCCATTCATGGCAGCCATTTCCCGGCACATGGCATCGAAAAGAGAGCTCTGTTCGGGGTTGAAATGGGGCTGCCACTCCCCCACACACCCTTTTCGAAGGGGTTGAGTCGATGCATCTTTCCGCCATGCGGCCCAGGAGAGGTTGGTTTTTGGATTACTCACCATTTCACTGAATGAGGTCTTTCGAACGATTTGGTCTATCACTTCCGGTGTCACGGAAGTTTCCATAAACCGGGCCACATGGGATATGATTCCTTTGAGATTCCGATGAATCGATTCATAGGTGAGGAAGAGGATATTGTCAAATTCTCTGCTTGCATGCCACCACCCCATGACATGCTCGGACCACTTTCCGTAGATCAAATCGCCAGCGATAAACAGATGAAGAAACTCCTCCCAGGAGCCCTTATACGCGATACGGTAATTGTTGGACATGAAGTAGTATAATGAAAGGGCGCAATCCTTTGGGTTCCTCGCCACATAAATGAATTTCGTCCGGAGATTCCGGGTATGAAGCCCAAATGTGAAGGGAAGGTGGGTTTTAAAATATCTCCGGCCCTCTTTTTGTTCAAGGGAAGAGATTCCTTTAAAGGCCGCGGCCCGTTCCAGATAGGGAATATGGACTTCCAGATGGTCATTGCCCTGAACCCCATTATTCGCGAGTAAATGAACGATCTGCTGCATCCAGGTGGTTCCGGACCGGGGGTAGGTCACAATGAAAAGATCATAATCCCGGACTACGAAGTGGGCCAATATGGAGTCGATTACCGTCTGGGTCATGAAAACAGGCAGCCGGTAATGGTTGCCCTCCGGGTCTTCAACAAGCGTGTAGACAAATGGAGTCATCGGACGCCTCTGTGACTGGAAAGCATTGACGCCCCCTTGGAAAATTTGCTTTTCAATTCCCACAGGGGGCCCCGTACCCCTCTTTTCCGCATTCGCTTGATAAACTCAAGGGGAATATCGTTGGGTTTGCCCCCATAGATGAAATTGGAATGGGTCTGGGAGAACTCCTGAATCATGGGAACGAGCCTCTCTTTCAAGGCTTCCGAAATGTAGAACCGGGGCTCCAGATGATTACCCAGTTCATATCCCTCCCCAAGGGCGATCCGCTCCATTTCCGTATTTGGATAGATTCGAATACCGCTATAGGCCAGAATGGCATCCGGCGCGGTCTGGTCCATCCGGTCGAATGTCTCTTTTAGCGTATCGCCATCCTCTCCCGGCCCTCCCAAAATCAGGCAGCAGCAGGTGTTCAATCCGGCCTTTTTACAAAACCCCATGGCATCTACCACATCCTTTGTGGAAAATCCCTTTTTCAGGCGTGAAAGGATTTTGTCCGAAGCTGAATCAATGCCCAGCTCTACTCCTGAACAGCCTGCTTTCTGAAGAAGCTCCGCGAAATCAGCAGCGATGAATCGGGGGTGGAAGAACCCGGTCCACTGAATTTTCAATCCTCTCCGGATAATGCCATTGCATATGCCCACGGCATGATCCAGGGGGTAATTGAACACATTGTCCACGAAACAGAAGGAATCGACGCCATAGCGCTTGTTCAGCACCTCAAGCTCGTCGATTACTTTTTCGGGCGACCGCATCCTCACCGTTTTTCCTTCGATCAGGGGATAGGTGCAATAGATACAATTGAAATGGCACCCCCGTTTGGATTGAACGCTCGTGATTCCTCCTTCGGCCACATAGCGTTCCATATCGAGGAACTCTCTCGCAGGCGTATGGGCGTCAAGATCGATGGGCAAATCCCGTTCGTTCACCTGACAACCATGGTCCTGGCGGTAGACCAAGCCGGGGATATGGTGGAACGGTTGTTTCTCTGCCAGACAATCCATCAGCTCACCAATCGCTCTCTCCCCTTCTCCAACAACGCCCAGATCGATTTCCAGATAGTCCAAGATCTCAGCCGGAGCGATAGAGAAGCCAGAACCGCCAACAATCATGGCCGCGCTGGATCGCGCCTTACAAATTTCCACGAGCTCTTTGATCCTTGGAAGGTAATAGATTGATTCGGGAAAGGAGGTGGAGTCGATATTGCGGATGGAGAAACAGATTACATCCGGCCCATAGGATAGAATGTGTTCATAAAGAATGGAACGGTCATCGGTTGCGAAACAGAGGTCCACCAACCGGGTTGTGTGACCGCTCTTTGAAAGAGCGGCGGCGATATAGGCAAGACCGATGGGCTGCACCGGATAGGGATACTTTTCCTGATTCAGGGCGATCAATGAAATTTTCATTGGTTTTTCTCTTCCAATAGGCGATATGTCAGGAGATTCTCCACAGGGGAGAGTTCAACTCAAAATAGTTGGGCAGGTCGCGCATGGTCTTATAAACGAGCTCAATGTTTGAGCAGACCCCCTTTGGATCGGCGACCTCGAATGTCACAGGTCCAGTGAAGGTTTTAAGGGAGCGCCGGCCATTACCGTTTGAATCCTGTGAGTAAAATGAGCAGAAATCATAATCAAGCCTCACAGAGGTTCGATCATTGTATCTGGAAGGCAGAATGCGCCGTTGAACACGAAGTGCTGTTTCCAGTAATTGCGGGTCAACCCCAACGGATTCAATTAAAATGTCCGATACTTCCATATAAAATGCATCC
>JAGVHJ010000306.1 GCA_020056645.1 Desulfobacterales bacterium | reverse complement strand
CTCAAATTTTAATCCTCGAAATACTTCTATGTATTCCTGCGGTTAAAATTTTCGCCTTCCTTGAACTCGAAAAAAAAATCTTGGTTTTCGTTCGGGCACTAACTATTCAGTATGGCCTTGTTTCAGTGGCAAAAAGGCCCTTTTGTGAAGTGACATTCGTTTTTTTTCGGACGAGAGTTTCGATGGCTTTTTGCGTTAAATCTGGCAAATTGTTTGAGGCCTTCAGACCGAGTTTTTGCCAGCTCAGCAAAAAGCCAAGAAGCTCCCGAAAAAATAGGGAACGAACAAAACGGACGTTTCGCCATCTTGATGAATAGCTGCTGAATAGTTACTAAATTTGAAGGATTTCATCATAGCGGACGGCTGTATCGCTTCCTTCCGGGCCCTTGACCCATACAAAGATTACTGGGGCCAGCCAGCGATGAGATTGAATCCTTCTGTTCTGCCCCACCGCAGGAAAAATCCGCTGGCGTTGTTTCGTTCGGTGAGGGTGTAGTTGGTGTCGAGTCCGATAATCGGGAAAATGGATGCGGTCAAATTCAGAAGCTGGGAGCGTTTTAATATGACCGGCTGGATTTTGGAGAGTCCCAGGAAATCAAGGGAGTTCACCAGGGGAACGTTCGCCAGGGTGATGGAACCGGTGGTGCTCACGCAGTTACCCCAGAATTTGCCATTGGCGTGGTTGGTCCCGATAAGGATCGACTCCAGTTGCTTGGAATTTCCGGTTTCCCTGTATTCCGCCTGGAAAATCAATCCATCCATCTTGAAGGGGGACTCCGCGCTTTCCCCCATCTGAACATCCCTCCAGTCCAGATCCCAGCCATCAGCCCTTCCTGCGGGTGCAAGATACCACTTCGCGTATTGAATCGGATCAAGAATACCGAGAGCAGGATACTTCTCCAGATCATCCCGTTGATAGTTTCCCGCCTTCCATTCATGAATACGCCCGAACAATTCCACGTAAATATCGAGTTCCAGACGGTAAGCGGTTATGCCTTCTTTGATGTTGCCTTTCACATCATAGGCCGGTCCCCTTGAAAAATTGGCGAATCCTTCGCCGGTGACCTCTGCCAGTTCATGGTCTTCCATGCGACTCATTTCCGCGGTCAGAAGCGAAGGAACCGCCATCAATACGGTCAGAAGAGTGGAAAACAGCACAGGCGTAAGTTTTTTATGGCATTTGAATTGTGGTTTAACCGGTTTCATGAAGGCCTCCTTATATTTCTATTTGCCCGAATTTCGAAAGGTTGCTCCTGTACCGCCCCTGCCGGGAAACTCCACACGAAGATATTCGAGTTCGACCCCTTTTAATTGAAAGGGACCCACATCGTCGCTTCCCATCATATTTCTTCCTGAAAACCGGATATGATCGATTTCAAGGTCCGCCGAGAGCCAGGTTGTCTCAAGGACCGCGTAGCTTCTTCCGCTTTGGTCGGTTTCGATACCGTAATTGAGGGGCTTGTTCCGTGAAAGGTCGCCGATCTGGATATTGGTCCTGAACCCGGAAACTTCAAGGGAGGTCTCTCCGGATTGACGCCCATTAGAATAATACCGGACGGAATCAAAACCCAGGCCCATGGCGATCTCTCCGCTCAAACCGCTTCCGGATTTGTCGCCGGCTATTTTTACATATGCGGTGGGTTTTAAAGGATCATAGGCGGCAATGGGGAAATCTCTTCCTGTGGCCTCGCCGCCAAGGCCCGATGGATCATTATGCTCCCAGTGGGTGCCGTCGTTCCAGTCGACCTGAGGCACCGGTACGTACTGGATTAGTCTTAAATTCTCTATCGCCATTGAGCCCAGGTAGTTGTTGTTCATTTTGATCTCACCCACGGAGATATCCATTCCTCCGGTATGACCGAAAATATTCATGGTCACCGCGTTCTGGCTGTTGATTCGACTGATATCCAGAGCGATTTTGGTCCAGTCCAGTGAAAGAAGGCCTGGCGCTGCGCCATGATCGGAGAGGGCGACATCGTCCATCCATAAATGGACCGAATCCTGTGATGGGTCATCGGTGTAGTCATAATAAAAAGTGGGGGTATAGGTGGCGTTTGTCGTTTTTCCCGAGAGGTCAACTTTCGCAACCATATCCTTTATGTCAATTTCAATACCTGCCTGGGCCGTGACCGCCCCCATTTTTTCGTCCGGCAGGGAGTCGAGTTTGGCTTCCGACATCGTCGAAAAGAGGAGTATGGTAAGAAACATCATGGGGCTTAACCATCCAGGGTGTTCATATCCGGCGTAAAAAATTCCTGAGTGAAAGATTTTGTTCATCATAAGAATTCCTAAAATTTTTTTAGTATTCCCGGACCTGCTGTTTGCCAGACGCCTTTTCTCCAACATCGTCAAACGGTGTCATTATATAATGGCATGGAGTTCAAAGTCAACGGGAAAGTTAAACCTTGTATTACACAAGAAACAACGTTAACCTTAAAATTGAAATTTTATAATCCTCGTTTTTTCCTTTGACCTATGGCGTTGATTATTTTATGGTTTTTATTTTGATGATCCACGGCATCCCTCAGGCGTCATCAACGGTCTTTCGGTGTGGAAATCATGGGGATAATCCGGTTATTTAGGTGTCGAGTCTTGTTTGGGCTTGGACGAAACTCAGCGCGGAAAAGGAAAGGATGCATATTCTAAAGTCGTTTTTGCAATTGCGTTTTTTGTTGTCTCACTTTTGCCTGCCACTATCTATTTGCTTGATCCTTATTTTTTCCGGAGCCCATGGCGAGGCGTCGGAACGAAAGAGCAGTCGCAAAGCAGCCGTTCACAAAGAGGAAAAACGGGTGCCCCGGGATTTGATCCGGATAGGACACTCAAACGGCCATGCGCTTCTAGTCGAGAAAAAGTCCCAGCAGCTCTTCATCTATGATTCCCGTCTTTCTCTGGTTAAAAAGTTCAATGTCACCACAGGAAGGCGAAAGGGGGACAAGGAGCGGAACGGCGATAAGAAAACCCCGGAGGGAATCTACTATTTTTCAGAAATCAAGAAAGATGAGGCGCTTCTTCCCCAGTATGGCGTCATGGCGATTGTCATGAACTACCCCAATGTGGTGGACCAGAGGGAAAGTAATGATGGGGACGGCATTTGGCTTCATGCAACCGATCAACCGGCCCGAGCCTTTAAACAGTTCGACACCCTGGGGTGCGTTGTCGCGTTGAATAAAGATGTCCTTGAGATTTCCAAATATATTAAACTCGACATGACTCCGATTATTATCGAAGATGAGGTTTCCTATATATCTGAAGCATCCCGAATCAACTTTGAGAAACATTTGAAGGATCTGGTTTATAAATGGAGGGACGCCTGGCAGAACAAGGACATTGAAAAATATATGGCCCTCTATTCGGAACGATTTATTTTTGGAAATATGAATAAAAAGGCCTACCGGGCCCATAAGGAGAAGCTGAACAGACGCTACGACAAAATAGAGGTTATTGTGGATAATATGAGCATCCTGATACATCGGGAATACACCATCGTCAGCTTTTTCCAATGGTACAGGAGCAACATGTTCAAGATCAGCGGAATGAAGCGGCTCTATTTTTTTCCGGAGAATGATACCTTTAAGATTATCGGAGAAGAGTGGCGGGAGCTTGATCTGAAAGATCCGCCGCCCCAGTTGGTCCGGAAGGAGCATCCGGTGACCGTGACGCTCCCGGTAAAGGAGCCTCCTGCCGCTGTCACCCTCCCCGTAAGAGAAAAAACACAAACAGGCGTCAATCTGGAAACATGGGTCCGGTCCAGAAATCCCTCCCATTACGCCCTTCAGCTCCTCGGCGTATCAAGCGAGGATAAGATCGTGTCGTTTATCAATCAGCATGGTTTGAGAGGAAAGGCCGGTTTTATAAAGACCATCCGGGACGGCAAGGAGTGGTTCGTGCTGATCTATGGGGAGTACGCAAATATGAAGGAGGCCAGATCGGGGGTTGAAGCGCTGCCCGATTACCTCAAAAATCCTTCTCCCTGGATCAGAACGTTTAAAAGCATTCAGCAATCAATGGATGGAGATTAGGGGATTCGTTCCATGATGGATAACGCATGCCAGAGGAAGAAGTGCGTTCGGAGGATGGTGCTCATTGCTGGATGGGTGCTTGCCATCATCGGAGGGGCTCTCTCCTGTTCATCGGTGAGAACTCCTGTGGAAAGAGAGGGAGTCGGGGCTGGCGGCATTACCCCGCCTGCGGCCCGGCTTGTTCAGGAGTTAAAGGCCGGGAAAAATGAGCCGGTCAATCGTCAGCTGATCATCGATTACCTGGGATCGCCGGGATGGATCATTCCCAGGGATACGGCCATAAGCCTCTCTGATCTTGGGCCGGACGCCGTTTTTGCGGTTCCCGCCTTGATCGGTGTCATCAATGGCGAGAAGCGCTGGTCCCGCCACTATAAAAAGGCCCAGAAAGAGGCCATGAAAGCCATTGGCTCAATAGGCGAAAAGGCCGCCTCCGCTGTTCCCTCCCTGATCCGGATGCTCGATCACATTGACCCAGGGCTCAGGAAGGAGGCGATCGTGGCCCTAGGACAAATCGGCGTTCCAGCAAGGGATTCGGCGGGCCGGTTGAAGGAGATCTGCCAGACCGATTCCGCCGCATTGTTGAGGCGGGAAGCTGTGGTTGCCTTGGGTCGCATGAAAGAGCCCTTCTTGGCCTTCATGAACGCCTTCACCGATGCGAGTCCCGATGTCCGTGAAAGCGCCGTTGCCTATAGTGTCGCCTGCGAATCGGCGTCACCGCCGCTGGTATCCCTTCTGAGCGTCGCCCTCTCGGATCAAAGCGCCTCGGTTCGCAAAGCCGCTTGTGTATCCCTTGAAAAAATCGGCGCTCTGGCCAGATCTGCCTCGCCCCGGCTGAGGGTTACCCTTGATGACGGCGATTACGATGTCAGGAAAGCGGCCATGGAAGCGCTGATGGTGATCGACCCCGGAGCCGTTCCAGACCTCCGGGTGAGGCTTCTTGCCAACCGGTTGAATGATCCGGAACGGAAAGAGAGGCGTCAGGCGATTTTCACTCTGGCCGGAGGGAGTATCAACCCGGCGCAGGCGGCCCCTGTGATCATCCGGGCCCTGAAAGACAGGAGCCGGTCGGTCAGGCTGGAGGCGGCAAAAGCATTGGGAAAGCTGGGCGTAAGATCCGACGAGGTGGTCCAGGCCCTTACCGAGAGCCTTCGGACGGATGTGTCGTTCCAGGTGAGAAGCGAGGCCGCGGCCTCCTTAGGTCTTCTTGGGGCCTCCGGTCAGACATTGGAAACAGGGCTCAAGGACACGGTGCCATTTGTCCGCTTGAAGGTGTTGAAGGCCCTGGTGAATTCCGACGCCCCTTTTTTCAGGGGCTCCTTTTCCTGGGAGGCCGGCTCCCCCGACGTGGCCGGTTATCTGGTGTGCTACGGCATGGAGGCCGGTAAATATCCCTATTGCGCGGATATGGGTACACGAACCGAATTCAGGGTCGATGACCTGAAATTACCCAAAGACAAAACCTACTATTTTGTGGTGAGGGCCTACAACAAGGCCGGGAAAAGCTTGGTATCCGAAGAGCTCGTCATGTCCCAGGCCCATGTGGCGGAGATCATCGAAAAGGTGATGACCGGCGAAGCGGATGAACGGGTGAAAAAAGAGGCGGAAAAAGCCCTGAAGAAGATCATCCTGCAAGGCGGGCCATGAAAAGATTAGGGGTTCAGCGATACCAGCCGGATTTTCTGGTTTTCGATGACTGCGTACCCGCGAAAGCCGTTTCTGGGCAGGGGAATGGAACCTGGGTTTAAGAGAATTGACTTTTCTCTCCGTTTAATCAGGGCCTTGTGGGTGTGACCCTCGATCCGGATGTCCGCCGCTTCCTCTTCCGGGCAGGAACAAAAGTGGCCGTGGGTTAAAAAGATTTTTTTCCCTTCGAAGGTGAACGTCTCCCCATAATCGTGCCCTGGACAGAATGCCGGCTCATCGCAATTCCCATACACATAGTACTTTGGAATAGATAGATGATTGAATGCATCCCGGATAAGCTCTGGCTGGTAGGTATTGTCCGCTTGATCCCCGTACCGGGTGTCAAAGAAATCGCCGGCCACCGCCAGGGTGTCTTCAGGCCTTAAAATGGCGGCTATTGCTTGCCATGCCGGGTAAAACCCATGAATATCCGCGATGATGATCACTCTTGGCATTGAAAT
>JAGVHJ010000168.1 GCA_020056645.1 Desulfobacterales bacterium | reverse complement strand
TAGGGCGGAGAACAGACGGGTAGAGCTCATTTTGACCAAAGAAAGGCCCTATGGTGTTCCCCGATCGACAAAGGATCAGATTAGTGATGTCTATTCAGACTGAGCGTGGGTTGCTATTTGATAATGGCTTTAGGTTATAAAAGGTAAACGAAAAAGGCATCTCTATGGCACAGGAAGCAAACAAAGGATTCCTCACATGGCTTTCATCGGGTAAAACACTGATCGGTTTTATTCTATGCGTGTCTCTTTTCATCCTTGGGTGCGTGATGCAGGGAAATGTTGGGCTCTATTTCAACCTGTCCGGTTTTATGATTGTGTTCGGGGGGACTTTCGCAGCAACGTTTATCAGTTATCGGATGGAGCGGATCGGAATTGTGATGAAAGTCTTGACGAGCTCTTACAAAAAAAATTTAAAGACACCCGATGAAATTATTGAAATCCTGGTCGATCTATCGGTCAAATCAAAACTTCAGGGGCTCTTGTCCCTTCAGGAAGATGAGGAAGAGACAACGGTTCTTTTCCTTGAGCGCGCCCTCTCCTGTCTGGTGGATGGATATTCGAGGCAGCAGATCAGAGATGTATTGAACACCGAAATGTATTTTTTTAAATTGCGGCGAGCAGAGACAGAGCGGGTGCTAACAACCATGGCGGAAATCAGTCCCTTATTTGGACTTGCGGGAAGTGTTGTGGGATTGATCTCCATGCTTGCCGGCGTGCATGATGCAGCGGCTATTCTGACCACCATCCCTATTTCACTCACCTCAACTTTGTATGGAATCGTCGCGGCGAACTTTTTCTTTTTGCCATTTTCCGTCCGGATCAAAGAACGCACAAACCAGGAACTGCTTCTGCAGAAAATCATTCTTGAGGGGGTCTTGGCCATTGAAAGCGAACACCACCCAAGGGTTCTGGAACGGAAACTGAAATCCTTCCTGACCCCCTCATCCAGAAGCGGGAAGCTCGTCACTTTAAAACGCATTCAGGAAAAATTCAAACCCAAGATGAATCTTGAAAAGGGCGGGGAAGAAGAAAAGAGTGACGTTGAGCCCAAAAAGGAGCTCCACGCCGAGGCGATTCCTCCAAAGAAAAGTGTCACTCCCGTTGAAACATGAGGGGCAGGGATTGATCCAAGGAGTCGTTCTATTTTTTATCCGGACCGCCGAAGATTATCCATAGAATTCGGCTCAATGCCCGTAAAGGCAGGGAGGATCTGCAAGTAGGGTGGGAATTCTGAGTAGTAGGGGCGGCTCTTTTTTCAAACCGGAACCGCCACCATAGGAAACACAGAAAAAAGGCCAAGCCCGCCGATATGAGAAAAGAGGCCCGATATCCGGGGAGGTGGAAGATGTCGATGAGGAATCCTGCGATGATGGGCGGGGCTCCGTTAGCGAACGAAATTCCCAAGATCCATAAGGCCGTATAACCCACCCGGTCTTCATAGGGAATGAGGGTCATCATGTTTTTCGCCGCTATGATGGAAAAACCGGCACTCACCGCCGATCCCATGGACAGGGACAATAGCGAAGAATAGAGCGTGAAGGCGTCTCCGGAATCGATGAAACACCATGACGCCGCGATAAGAACCTGCGCCGCCATGAGGAGCGCCATGAGCTTTTCGCTGCCGATGGTTTCCGCCTGTCTGACCAGGAAACTGACGGTAAGGGCGATCATCACAGCCCCTCCTGCGAAAAGATACATGATTCGGGTATCGGAATAGCCGATGACATCCCTGAGATACAAGGCGGAGGCGACGTTGACCCAGGTGAAGGAGGCGGTGCTGAGAAGGACGAAAAAGACGAATTTAATGTAAGCAGCGTTCTTGATCGCATGAAAAATAACCGCGAAGCTGTCCTTGAAGGGCATT
Organism: Desulfobacterales bacterium; assembly: GCA_020056645.1. Lineage (GTDB taxonomy): Bacteria > Desulfobacterota > Desulfobacteria > Desulfobacterales > JAHIVH01 > JAHIVH01. The sequence goes on along the minus strand of JAGVHJ010000168.1, from coordinate 20,744 downwards.
GGCTCCGTTGAAATCTTCCTTCCTCCTGGAATTTTCCTCATAAAAAGAATACTGATGAGACCGGCTGCGATCCCAAATGCATATACGATAAAAAATTGGGACACATCGTTTGTCAAGCCTAAAACCACTCCGATGCCCAGGATCAGGATCACGTTGATCATCTGCACCATGATGGTTTCAAGGGCGAAGTAGTCACCCAGCAGCGGCTGGGGAACGATCTCGTATAGCCAGGGATACCACGATCCAACCCCAAAGGCCCTTGCAAGGGAAAAACCAAGGGTGGAAAAGAGGAGGATATACCAGGCGGCTTCAGTGCCGTAGAACTTCGTGGCCAATGGAATGGCGAACACGAAGGCGGCGAAACAATTACGGATCAGCCAGGTCAAAATCAATACTTTTCTGGGGCCAACTATTTGAACGGCGGGAACGCTGAAAATCACGAGCACCATGGAAAGTGGGAGAAAGGAGAGAAGAGTGCCTACCCATGAGGCGGGCATGTCGAGGGCACGGCCAAAGAGAACAAGGGATTGGCCCACGATGCATTGCCAGGAAAAAACGTTGATTCCCGTAAAGACAAGGAATTTTCTGGGGGCCGGCGGTAGGGAGTTGAAAGCGTTGAAAATCTTCGAATCAGCCATGGGAGGATCCCATCTTTTTTTTCCCCATGTCATTTATCTGGACAACAACCGGTCCAGAATGATCGAGACAGCGGATCTGACCGAAAGATGGTTATAATCGGCGACGCCCAGAACCGGTTCGAGGACATAATCGGCCGTTTCGATGATGGAGGGCGATAGCCCCCATGCGGTGCCAAACACCAAAAGATAGGGGCGGCCATCCTTGATGGTCTCCCTAAATGCTTCGTGGGAGACCATATCGACTGCGTTCCGGGCGGTGGTCACGGCTACCTTTGGCCGGCCTTCCCCATTTTTTTCGATAGCCTTGGTCGCTTCCTCCAGGGAGCTGGCGACGCGTATTAGGCCCAGCGCCTCACGGCGTGCGGGATTGACCTGGCCGCCATGGCCTTCTGTCCAATGGGATGAGATCCGTTCCACCAGCACCTTTTGGTCGGGAAGGGGAGTCACCACATAGTAGGCCTTGACGCCGTAGGTTCGACCGGCCCGCGCGATATCGTGAAGATCCAGGTTTGTGACCGCAGAGCATATCTCTTTACCGTTTTTATTCGTGACCGGATAGTGCACTAGGGCAAGGCTAAGATTGGGTTTGAATAATTGCTTCAAGCTCGATGCGCCATTTTTTTAGAATATCGATTTCGGGCCCGGCGAGTTTTTTTTCTTTAAATAACTCGGGCCGTTTCAGAAAGGTCCTCTTAAGGGAGGCCTCAAGGCGCCATCTCTCTATCCGGGCATGGTCGCCTGACAAAAGAATTTCTGGAACCGCCTGCCCTTCAAAGGAAGGGGGTCTTGTGTATTGGGGATACTCCAGAAGTTGCTTTTCAAAAGAGTCATTGCTCGCCGAAAGGGTGGAGCCCAAAACACCTGGGATGAGCCGGATCACCGTATCGATGATCACCATGGCCGCGAGCTCTCCCCCGGTGAGGACAAAGTCCCCGATGGAGATCTCGTCGTCTATCAGGTCGCAGCAGATGCGTTCGTCGACCCCTTCATAACGTCCGCAGACCAAAATCAGGCCTTCGCACGTTGAAAGCTGACGGGCGTGGTGTTGGGAAAAGGGCGATCCTTGGGGAGATAATAGAATCGTTTTGGCGGAAGGGTGTGTGGCCTTGGCGCTTCGGATCGCGCTTGCAATGGGTTCAGGCTTCATCACCATTCCCGCGCCTCCACCATAGGGGCGGTCATCGGTGACCTTGTGTTTTCCTTCGGCGAAATCCCTGATATTGACACTCGAACAGGAGACGAGCCCCTTTTCAATGGCTCTGCGGAGCATTCCGATTCCCGAAAAGGCATCGATCATTTCAGGGAAGATGGTGAGCACCGTAAAGGTCATGACACTCACGATAATCCTTCGGGAAGGGTGACGGTCATCCTCCCTTCTTCGGGATCGATGGTGTGAATCACAGAGGAGATCGCGGGCAGCAGAATTTCGGCGTCCTTTTTCTGAACCACGTAGACGTCGTTTCCGCCTGTGGGAATGATGGAGGATAATACTCCCAGGTACTCATTTCCCGTGGTGTAAACCTCAAGACCAATGAGCTCAAACCAGTAATAGGCGTCCTCCTCCAGGTCCGGAAGGTCCGATTTCCGGATACAAATATCCGCCCCCACCCACGTTTCCGCCGTTTGCCGGTCCATTCCCTCAAATTTTAAAAGAATACCCTTTTTATGGGGCTTGGCCCATGCCACGACAAAGGGGCTGCCCTGGTCCTCACGCTGATGACGGACAATAAGGCTTGATCCTGCCTCGTAGGAGGCGGTCAAGCCGGAATCGGAAAAAACGGTTACATTCCCTTCGAGCCCATGAACGCCCTTAATTTTTCCGATGGATATCAGATCCTCTTCCGGTTGTGTTTTACTCAATGATTTCCAGAACCGTTCTCTTATTAACCTTCGCGGATGCGGCGCTCAAGATGGTCCGCATGGCGCGGGCCGTTCTTCCCTGTTTTCCGATCACTTTCCCTAAATCCTCTTTGGCCACCTTCAATTCCAGTACCGATGTCTGGTTCCCTTCCACTTCTGAAACTTCCACCACTTCAGGATTGTCAACAAGCGCCTTTGCAATCGTGCTGATCAGCTCTTTCATAGCTCCATCTCCTTTTCGGCTTTTGAGAATTATAGGGTCAATGCGTGGTGCGTGAACGACAACAGAAATCCAATACACACTATCGGCAGAAACAAAAGTATTCTTTCGAATTTTTTTGAGGCGCTGCCTTTTCCTGCGTGATATTTCCCTTCCGGGAATTTTTCAATCGGTTTCGTTCAAGTACCGGTTAACGATTTATGAAGAACGTGAACCTATTCCTTCCTTTTTAAAAAGGCTTCTTACGGTTTCGGTCGGCTGGGCGCCAACACTCACCCAATATTCGACCCGCTCTTTTTTCAAAGTAACCGCCGCGGGATTTTTCAACGGATCATAGGTCCCGACAACCTCCAGAAAACGACCATCTCTCGGTGATTCACTATCCGCAACAACAACTCTGTAAAATGGTTTTTTCTTTGCGCCCCTTCTTGCCAATCTGATTTTTACTGCCATATCCTTCTCCTTAAAAATTAAAACGGCAGCAGCTTCCGGCCCAATGACCGCAAACCGCCTTTATTGAACTTTTTCATCATTTTCATCACCTGAGAATAGTTTTTGAGAAGCTGATTCACATCCTGCACCTTGGTGCCGCTTCCATCTGCAATTCTCTTCCGGCGACTGCCGTTGATGATGGTGTAATCGATTCTTTCCTTCTGGGTCATCGAGTTGATGATCGCCTCTATTTTGGTCAGTTCCTTATCGTCCACATCGAGATTTTTAAAGTGCTTGCTGGTCCCAACGCCGGGAATCATTTTAATGAGATCCCCGATGGAGCCCATTTTCCGGATAGATACCATCTGCTCCTTGAAATCCTCCAGCGTGAACTGATTTTTTCTGAGCTTTTTTTCAAGCTCTATGGCCTTTTTTTCATCCACCATCTCCTGGGCTTTTTCGATGAACGACAACGCATCGCCCATTCCCAAAATCCGTGAGGCCATTCGCTCCGGATGAAACGGTTCAAGTGCGCTCGCCTTTTCTCCGGTCCCGATGAACTTGATGGGTTTCCCGGTCACCGCCTTGATCGATAAGGCCGCGCCTCCCCTCGCATCGCCGTCCATTTTAGTCAGAATAACGCCACCAATATCGAGAGCGTCATCAAAGGATTTGGCGATATTCACCGCATCTTGACCGGTCATGGCGTCGGCCACCAGAAGGATATCGGTCGGCTTGACCGCCTCCTTGATGCGAACCAGTTCGGCCATCAGGTCGGCATCAATATGAAGCCTGCCTGCGGTATCGAGAATGAGCGTGTCGCATCCTTCTTTCTGAGCGGCGTCTTGGGCCTCTCGACATATATCAACCGGGTTCATCTCTGTTCGAGAGGGGAAAACCGGCACGCCGACCTGACCGCCCACCTTGATGAGCTGGTCAATGGCCGCAGGCCGATAGACGTCCGCAGGAACCAAATAGGGCTTCCGGCCTGTTTTCCTCAAATAAACAGCTAACTTCCCCGCCGTTGTCGTTTTCCCTGATCCCTGAAGGCCCGCAAGCATGATGGCCACCGGAGGATGCCCTTTCAGGGTCAACTCCTCATGGGCCGATCCCATCAGGGTGGTCAGCGCTTCATTGACGATCTTGATAACCTGCTGCCCTGGGGTGAGACTGGCCAGTACTTCCTTCCCGAGGGAGCGTTCCCGGATGTCTGCGACCAGATTTTTCACGACACGGTAATGGACGTCGGCTTCGAGAAGGGCTATCCGCACTTCCTTCAAGCCGTCCTCGATATTTTTTTCCGTTAACTTGCCATGTCCTTTCAGTTTTTTAAAGACAGAATCAAGTTTGTCGCTTAAATTCTCGAACATTTAAAAAAATTCCGCTTTCACCCAATATAATGTCTTGAAATTAATATTTATTAAATGCTATGTCAAGCAAATAAAAACTCCTTATTATACACAAAGGTTTGGAAAAATCCATTGAAAAAAACAGACATTAAAGAATATTCGAAACAGGAACTCATCGGTTGGCTCACCGATCACCGCATCTCACCCTACCGGGCGAACCAGATATTGAAATGGGTCTATCTCCGCCAAGCCGATTCCTTCGACCTCATGAGCGATATTTCAAAAGAGACCCGCTCCCTTTTTCTGGACCATTTCACCATCGGGCGTCTTGAACGGGTCAAGGTTCAGGTATCGGAAGATCATACCCGTAAATATCTCCTAAGACTCCAAGATGGCCATCATGTGGAGTGCGTCCTCATCCCCGAGAAAGATCACTACACCCTCTGTGTTTCAACCCAGGTTGGATGCGCCCAGGGGTGCCGCTTCTGCCTGACGGCGAAAAATGGATTCGTGAGAAATCTCACAACCGGAGAGATCCTCGCCCAGATCCGGGATGTGCAGCACCACTTATTGCAGGAGACGGAAAATCCCTTCCCCCTCTCCAATCTCGTCTTCATGGGCATGGGGGAACCGCTTGCCAATTTTGACAATCTGATCCGCGCCTTGAGCATCATCACGGACACCGATTATGGCATGAAATTTTCCACCCGGCGGGTAACCATCTCCACGGCGGGTCTCGCGCCCATGATTCCCCGGTTAGGGGAGGCTACAAGAACCAATCTTGCCATATCATTAAACGCCACAAATAACAAGACCAGAGATCTTATCATGCCGATCAACCAGCGATTTCCCCTGGAAATTCTCCTTGAAACATTGAAACGTTATCCGTTGTCGCCCCGGCAGAAGATCACCATCGAGTATATTCTCATCAAGGGTGTGAACGACTCCATGGAGGACGCGAAGCGGCTGACCCGCCTCCTCGCGCCCATCAAAGCCAAGATCAACCTCATTCCTTTTAACGAGCATGAGGGGTGCGATTTCAGGCGTCCGGGAGAGGAGGTCATCCACGCGTTCATGGGAATCCTTCTGGATCGTAATTTCACCGCCATCGTGAGAAAAAGCAAAGGTCAGGATATCTCCGCCGCCTGCGGGCAGCTCAGCGCCAAGGTGGCTGGAAATCAGGCGATGTTAAAACCGTCAGCAGATAATGAAGGGCTTTAATTCATCGGGGCGTGTTCCGAAGGTGCTGAGGAGGGTCGTTTTACCCGGTGCGATGGCGGCTACCGCCCCCTTTTCACCAGGGGGAACCTTCGAATAGCCCACGCAGATGGCGGCGGCTTTTGTTATGGCCATATCGGATAAGGTTCCGGCCAGGATGACCCGAGGCCCTGAAAAGGAGCTGGGAGAGAAGATGGCCTGACGGGTTCGGTCCACGAGGCCCTCAAGGATCTTATTCTCCGCCTGATTTCTTCCCACGATGACCTTCACCTGGGGGGATAGGCGGATATGGCGGCCATATTTCAGGAGATTCAGATCCGATTCCTGAATCGTCTCCTCATGGTCAAAGAGATCTCGGAGACGCCTCGAAAAACCGGCATCCGTGAGGAGGCACCCGCCTGCAGGAGATGGATAGTCGGTTACGCCCCATTCTCCCGCCAACGCCATTTGCGGCTTTCTCGAACGGCCAGATAGGTCGAGAAGCTGTTCCCGGTCAACGAGCCCCTCCTTTTCAACCATCGTTTCAGGCAATATTCTCGCGCTGAGGGGCCTCACAATAAATCCGTCCATGCCCGAGTGTTTTTCCACATACCGCAGGGCGGACTTTCTCTGGGACATGGGCCGTTGCCCCGCGACCTCGCCGCTGAAAAGAAAATGGTATCCCTCCTTCTTCATGATCTCGCCCGCAAGCTGGAACATGAGGGCGTGACAATCGGTGCAGGGGTTCATATTTTTGCCATAGCCCATATTGGGGTTCCTGAGCATCGACAGATAGAGCGGCGTGATGTTTTGAACGATGAGGGGAATACCGGTCTGTTCTGATGCGGCCTTCGCCTTTTCGGATGAAAAAAAGGGGGTTTCAAAAGAGACCCACGTCACATTGATCCCCTGACGTTTCAATACCAGGGCTGAGAGGATGCTGTCTAAGCCCCCTGAACATAATCCCAATGCTCTTACGGGTGATGGCGGTTTTTTCATGGTTTCCTTTTTTTATGTCTTTAAAAAATGGCTGACCGTTGATATCAAGTGGAGGCTAATAGATAATTTCTCGGATCAACGCAATGAAAATGTGATCCGCTCTTTCCTTTCTTCGGGTCTTTTGGGGAGCAATGGATAAACGATGGGTTCAAAAACGCCGGTTTTCTTTACGATGATCCTCATGGCGGCCCTCATGACGCCAGCCCTTTCCGTTTGCGGCCAGTTGAAAGGGAGCATAGAGATTCTTGAAGAGTACCGGAATGACAACGGCTACCGAGAGACCGATGGGGCCGATTTATCCGGCAACCCCTTTAACGTGGACGCGGCCTACAATCTGGTGAGCCTCTATCCACGGTTCTCTCTCTCCTTCACCCCCCGCCTGAAAGCCAACTTTATGGCCGAGATCACCTCGCTCTCATCCATCGAGGGGGAGGGGGAGAGCGAAACCGGTCTCTCTTTAGTTACTCTTTCCATGGGCGGTCGATGGGGCGGCATGAGGGCGGAAGGGGGCTTAATCCCGGTCAATATCGGCGGCGGTTATCTGTTTTCAGATGATGAGCCCGGCTTTCGCATATCGGCCCCCCTTTCATCACGGCATCGGTTCACCCTTCAAGGGGCCCTCATTTATCGCGCGTCACCGTTTATCACCGCTGAACTCAAATACCAGCTCGGTTTTTTTGAAACAGTGAGTCTTTTCGGCGCTTTTTTTGTCGATAAAGATGATTCGGCGGCGGCCATTTCCGACTGGATCGCGTCCAATACCGGGTCCATCTTTTGGGGCGGCGGCGCGGGAGAGTTCTTCATCGGCAGAGCCTTTGTTTCCCTTCTCGCCATGGCTCAAACCGGCTCCCTCTCGGTTGTTCCTGAAACGATTGAGCCCGAACTGGAAGCGGGAGGTGGATGGGGGTGGAACAGAGACCGGGCTTACGATATCGATCTTTCCGGTTATCTGATCGACTTGAGCGTGGGGATCAATGTCACCGAATGGCTGTCGCTCTCGTCTGTTTTTTTTGTTGCAAGCGGCGACCGCTCTCCCCTGGATAAAGCATTCGAAGGGTTTATTTCGTTGATGCCAGGGGATTTAATGCCGCCCGTTTTTTTCGAAGGCGTCTGTGATCCTCTTTCAGAAGAGAGTTTCTCGTTTTTGGGCGTGAACCGGCAAGGCGTGATCGCGAAAGGGGCCAAGATGGCGGTGAAGCCTCTTCAGACCGTAACCCTCGACTTTTCCTTTGTCTGGCTTTACGCCCACGAAGTTCGTTCCACTCCCAGCCACTACTATGGATGGGAAGCGGATTCGACCCTTTTATTTGAGTGGAAAAATAACCGGACGCTTTTTATCGAAATCGGAACGTTTCAGCCGGAAGGCTATTTTTCAGCCCTTACCTCTGAGCCTGAACGGTTGGGCCGGGTCCGGACCGGATTTCACCTTGCGTTTTAGATTTCTCTTAAAAACCGGAACTTTTTTTGATATCAGGTGTTATTATTATACAAATGAATAGAGACCCGGATGCAACACGAATGGCCGCGTTCAAAGAGGGGGACAGGGCCGCCTTCAGGATGCTGTTTGACGCCTATAAGAAAAAAATCGTCAATTTCTGCTACCGGTTTTGCGGGGTCCGAGAAACAGCGGAGGATATGGCCCAGGAGGTTTTTTTGAGGGTTTACAGGGCGGCCGCCACATACACGCCGGATGCGAAGTTCTCGACCTGGATATTCCGGATCGCCGTTAATGTATGTTTGAATGAATTACGAAGGCCCGCTTACCGGTATAAAACCGAGCCCGTGGATGGATGGATGAAGGAGTCCGTTTCGGACAAAAAAGGATACGAACCGGCTGCTCCACGGGAAACGAGTCCGGATATGATGATAGAGAAGCATGAACAGGAGCGGATCATACGGGAGAGCATCCGGAAGCTTCCGGAGAGACAGCGGGTGGCGTTTCTTCTCGTAAACGAGGGCGCTTCCTACGAGGAGATCTCCCAACAGATCGGCCTCTCGGAAAGCGGCGTAAAATCGTTGATCCACAGGGCCAGGGAAACACTCAGGGAGACCCTGAAAGAATTTTTAAGGGAGTAAGGAAGATGAGACGATCATGCAAGGAGCACCCATATCTTTCCCAACTATTGGATGGGGAGCTTTCCGAAACAAAAGCCATGGAGGTCAGATCCCATCTGGAAACGTGTGAAAGGTGCCAGCAGGTGTTCGCCGAATTGACCCAGCTTGGCTCACTGCTGAAAACCCTTCCTGAGATTGATCTCTCTCCGGATTTTGACAAGGCCTTTGATAAGCGGCTCAGAAACGAACCAGCCGCGCCCAATTATCAACGTTTGTTTGGGCGGCTCAGGGACTACTTTTTTGGTTTAGGTTTCAAGCCCCGCATGGCCGCCGCGGTGATCGTCATCCTGATAATCGCGGCGGCCGTTTTGAACCCGTTATCCTCGGAGCCCACCCTGGAAGAGCGGTTCATGGCCGAGAATCTGGACTTTTTCGATACCCTGGACATGATCGACCAGCTTGATCTTTTCACCAACTGGGATGCGATTACAAAAATGGATGAAAACACATGATCAGAGGCTTTTTGTTCGGCCTGATGTCCATCGCCTGGGGAGTGGCGTTCTCCTTTGCCGGAGAAATGGAGGCGGAGAGAGATCGCCCGCCGGATATCTCAGAGGAGGATATGAAGATCATCCGCCACCTTGAGACCCTTGAGATGATGGAGATGGCCGAACAACTCCAGTTGCTGGAGGAGATGGATATTTTAACCGAGGAGGAGCCGGATGAAACAGATAATTAAAATAGGGGTGGTGATCCTTATCGCCATCATTGCGGGAACCGCGCTCCCGCTTCTGGCCGATGAACTCTTGGACCAGAACGCCGTCGCCCGGTGGCGGAGTCTGAGCCCTGAAGCAAAAGAGGAGCTGAGAAGCACCTTTAAACGCTGGAACGCCCTTTCAGATGATCAGAAGAGAGAGATTAAGAGCAAAATAAAGGCGTACAGGGCTCTCTCCAGAGAAGACCAGGCGAGAATCAAAAAAAATCTGCTAAAGTTTCAGACGCTTTCTCCGGAAGAACAGGGTCTTCTCAAGAACAGGTTCAAACAGTGGAACCAATTGCCGCCCGAAAAAAAGAGCCAGATCCGCAAGCGCTACCAGGCGTTTCAGAATTTAAGTCCAGAACAGAAAAAGAGGGTCATTAATAAATACCGCAGATGGCAAAGAGGAGCGCGGCATAATCGATCGGGAAGACCTTAAGCATGTCAATGGGTTGGGAAAATAATTCATATTGACATCCATTTTTTTTTCTGGCATTTTTTATTTTTTTAATAAATTTATCTAGTTAGTGCCCAAACGAAAACCAGGATTTTTTTTCAAGCTCAAGGAAAGCGAAAATTTTAACCGCAGGAATACATAGAAGTATTTCGAGGATTAACATTTGAGCCTGACGCAGAAATTGGGAAAAAAGAGGATTTTCGTTCGGGCGATAGTTATCTTTTCATCGTTATTTTGTAACTATTCAGTATGGCGTTGCTTTAGTGGCAAAAAACCAAGAAGCTCCCGAAAAAAATAGGGAACGAACAAAACGGGCTTTTCGCCATCTTTGATGAATCGCTGCTGAATAGTTCCGTTATTTTTTGATGAGAGGTCATCTTCAGCAAATAAGTGCGCCAACCCAGGCTGTCTCAAGTTTCTCGGAGGTAACATATGTTTATCATCATCGGTGGGATTATTGTTCTTGGCTGCGTCATCGGGGGATTTGTCTTGGCCAAGGGCCACGTTGGAATTCTCTATCAACCTTCGGAATTCATCATCATCGGCGGCGCGGCCCTTGGATCGTTTATTATCGCGTCTCCTCTCAGGGTAATGAAACAGATTTTGGGAAAAGTGGGGATGGTGTTTAAAGGCAAAGTGCCGGGAAAAGAGTTTTATCTCAATCTGCTCACCCTGCTTTTCGATATTTTCGCCCTGATGAGAAGAGAAGGAATCCTCGCCATTGAAAAAGATCTCGCCAATCCCGAGAGCAGTACTATTTTTCAGAAATATCCGGACATTCTTCATCACCACCACATCATGGACTTCATCGTCGACAACATGAAAGTGGTTGTGTCCATTCCCATTCCGCCTTATGACCTCGAGGCGCTCATGGAGCTCGATATTGACTCCACCCACACCGATGAACATGCCGCCGCCCATAATATCAATATTGTGGCGGAATCCTTTCCGGGATTGGGTATTGTCGCGGCTGTATTGGGCGTTGTTATCACCATGGGGAGCATCAACGAGCCGCCAGAGGTTTTGGGGCACCATATCGGAGCGGCGCTGATCGGCACATTCATCGGTATTCTCATTTGTTATGGGTTTCTGGGGCCCTTCTCCACCAACCTGGGGCATCTCCTGAGACTCGACGCGATTGCGTTGAATATCATCAAAGCCTCCATTGTATCGTATATGCGAACCACATCCCCTCAAATATCGGTTGAGTTCGGAAGGAGAGCGATTCCGGCTCTGGACAGGCCGACGTTTGATGAACTCGAAAAAGCAGTCAAGAAAAAATAATTTTTAAGGGGGAAAATCATGTCCAAACCTGAAGGCGAGAAGGGTGATAAGAAGCAAGCGAGTATCATCATAAAGCGAGTGAAAAAAATTTCAGGCGGTCATCATGGGGGCGCGTGGAAAGTCGCGTATGCCGATTTCGTCACGGCGATGATGGCTTTTTTTCTATTGATGTGGTTGGTGACGGCGTTGAAGCCGCAAACGAAAGCCGCCATCGCGTCCTATTTTCGAGAGGGAACAGAAATTGTTCTGGAGAGGGGCGGGCCGCCATCTCCTGACATTGACCGTCCGCCAGCCGCGGATAACGAGCCGATTAATGCGGGCGAAGGATTTTCGGACTCCTTGGAGACCATGAACGCCATCAACGAAGCCAAGGAAATTCAGTCTGATATTAAAGAGATCATCGAAGAAGAACTCTCTGATCTGAAAGATCAGATCATTGTCGAACTGGTCGATGGAAATGTCAGAATAGAAATCGTTGACAAGGAACAAAATCCCCTTTTCGCCGTGGGAAGTTCAGCGTTGAATGATAATGCGCAAAAAATTATTCAGGAGCTTACCAAAGTCATTTTGGATGTTCCGAACAAGGTGATCATCGAAGGCCACACCGATTCTCTAAACTATAAAGGTTCACATTACACCAATTGGGAGCTGTCAACGGAAAGGGCTTCTGCGGCACGAAAAATTCTCGAGAGTAAAGGGATGAAGGAGCATCGGATAGCCATGGTCGCCGGATATGCGTCAACCAACCCGCTTGTTAAGTACGACCCGTCCAACCCGAAAAATAGAAGAATCAGCATCGTTATTCTTTCCAATAAAACCAAAATTCAGAAGCTATACGAGTAGGCGCGAAAAAATTTCCCCACTCCCCCTGGAAAATCTTGCCTGATTCGCATTCCATCCCGTGTGAAAGAAGTAATTAAAATCTGTTTTTTCAATGAGTTATAGAAATGGCATGAAGTTTGCCTTTTACTGTGCAGACCAAGGGAAGTCGGTAAGATCAGGTAAAAGGAAATGCCTTTTCATAAGATTTAGAAAACATCCGTCCTTTTGAAGATCAAAGAGGGTCGGAACTACTCAAGGAGGAACAGATCATGGGGCTTAGAATCAACACGAACGTGGCGGCGCTGAACGCCCATAGGAATATGGTGAAGACCGACAGTCAGCTGACCACATCCCTTGAACGGTTATCGTCCGGTCTTCGTGTGAACAAGGCCGCGGATGACGCGTCCGGCATGTCCATCGCCGATTCGCTCAAAGCCCAGGCCTTGGGGTTGGGTCAGGCCATGCGGAACGCCAATGACGGCATCAATGTGGTGCAGACGGCGGATGCGGCCCTCGAAGAATCGATCAATATAGTCAATATTGTAAAAACCAAGGCCATCCAGTCGGCCCAGGATGGCCAGACCACCGAATCCCGCGTGGCTATCCAGTCCGATATCAATAAGCTTCTGGAAGAGCTTGACAATATCGCGAAAACAACCGCCTTTAACGGTCAGAAGCTCCTCTTTGGGAACTTCACCAACCGGAAGTTCCAGATCGGCGCCTATTCCGGAGAAACGGTCAATATCTCCATCGGATCGAGCCAGGCCGATAAAATCGGCCATGTCACCACCGGAAAACTTCAGCTTGAAAACGGCCAACCAGGACGGGTGGAAATCAGTCTTTTTTCAAATCAGATGAGCCGGAATATCCGGGTTGAGGCGGTCGAGATTCTCTATGACAATTCAACGGTTCACAGCATGGGGGCCCTTGCGAACGCCATCAATAAAGTGGGCGAGCAGCTTGGCATGACCGCCGCGGCCAGCGTGTCGTCAATCACGAGCCTCAACGTGAAAAAAGGAAAAACCGATAAGGATTTCGCAATCAACGATGTGGTGATCGGTCAATTTGATGTACAGGAGAACGATTCGGACGGCGCTCTGGTCAAAGCCATCAACTCGAAAACATCGGCCCACGGGGTTTATGCGAGCACCGACCCCTCGGGAAGGCTCATCCTCACCTCCACGGATAACCGGGCCATCAAGGTGAACTCGAATCTGGGAAGCGGTACAGGCACCGACGCCATCCTGCAGGGCGCAGACATGTCCACCCTGGGCGCTATCATTCTCAACCAGTCAAGCTCCGCCGAGATTCTTGTGCGGGACATCGGCGGCGGAACCCCCGTGACCATTTCCGATCACCTTCTTGAAACAACCGGAGACTCCGGATTAACCACCATCGACTCCGTGCTGGCCGAAGATTCGGTTCTCGCGGACAACTCCATTCTCACCGCCGGATGGACCACGGGTCAGGCCCTTGACGGGCTGACCTTCAAAGGCAACATCACCACCACCGAAGATTCGACCCTGACAGAAAATTCTGTTTTAGCCGCAGGGAGCATCCTCGGCGCCAACTCCGAATTGAACGGCGACATCCGTATTTCCGGAACCGCGACGACCACCGGAGATAGCGCCATCAGCAAAAACACCGTCCTACTCACCGGAACCATCATCGGCGCCGGGTCAAGATTGGGAGGCCGGGCCGTCATTTCAGGCGATACCCCCTCCACCCAGTCGGTCAGCACCCTCGCAACGGGTTCGATTCTTCTGAGCGGCACCCGGATCAGCGCCAACACGGTTTTAGGCGGAACAGCGGTCATTTCTGGAGACTCCAGCTCCACGGTGGGGCAGAGTCTGATCGCGGACAATTCCATTCTGTTGTCCGGCACATCCATCGCCGCCAACACGGTGCTGGGAGGCCAGGCGCTCACCTCCGGCCAAAGCAGCACCACTGTCGGCGACTCTATCATCACCTTTCAATCGGTCCTGACCACCGGTTCCATCATCGCCGCCAATACGGTTCTGGGAGGTGACGCCATTATCACAGGCGACACCTCAAGCACCATCGGAAACAGCATCATACGGGCCGGTTCCATTCTGCAGACCGGTTCGAAAATCGCCGCCAACTCGATTCTGGGGGGGGATCTGGTCAGCTCCGGAGACAGCGCTTCGACCATCGGAGAGAGCGTCATCAAATCCGGCTCCATCCTCTACTCCGGTTCCCGGATATCTGCGGATTCAGTTCTTGGCGGTGATCTGGTTATCTCCGGAAACTCATCCGCCACCACCGGAATCGGCGTTCTCACAAACAACTCCATTCTATTTTCCGGCTCCATTCTGGCGGCGGGAACAACCCTTGCCGCGGGCCAGTCCGTTGTCGCCATCGGCGGAACCATCTATTCTGGAACGATCGGGACCAACGTCCAGGTCAGCGGTTCAACGACCCTGAACGCGGGAGGCATCACCTCTCTTGCCGCCGGATCAATCATCAATTCCGGCTCGACTCTGCGGCTCGGTTCCATTGTTGGCTCTTCTCTTTACGTCAATGACAACAACCTCTTCACCCTGACCGACGACATGACCTTGAAGGCTGGGGCCATCATCACATCCTCCTCCAGACTCAAGGTTTCATCAGAGATTGGCGCAACCCTCTATGTGGGCCGGAATGACGCCATGACCCTTCAGGACGACATGACCTTGAAGTCGGGATCGATCATCGGAAGCGAGTCGTCACTGAAGGCCGATTCCATGGTGGGCGCAAAAATTACGATTCAGGACACCATGAGCTTGATCACCGACATGACCCTAAAGGAAGGATCGAGCATCGCAAGCGACAGCGACCTGAGAACTGGTTCTTATCTGGGCGCCAAAATCTATCTGGGCAACACCATGTCCGTGACCGAAGAGATGACGCTCCAGGAGGGATCGATCATCGCAAGCACCAGTACGCTCTCCGAAGGCTCCTATCTGGGTTCCCGGATCTATCTCCACGACGACATGACCCTGAACCGTTCCATGACCATCGCGGCGGGCGCAACCTTCGTGAGCGGCAGCACCCTTGAAGAAGGCTCCCTGATCGGCTCTCAGATCGCTTTGGGTACAAACATGACCCTCAACCGCAACATGACCATGACGGCGGGCTCCAAATTTATGGTGAATACGGTCATCCTTTCCGGGTCCACCATCGCCTCGGAGGTGAAGGCCCTGAGCGACATCACCTTTGGAAAAACATCGGTCATCACCACCGGGTCCGAATTCATCGCCAACAACGTCACCCTGCTCGAAGCCGGGTCCACCATCGGCGGTCAGGCGGATATGGACACAACCATCACCCTGACCGGAGATATGTTCATCAAGACGGGGTCCCTTCTTTCCGAAGGCACCATCCTCTCCAACGGGTCGACCATCGGAGGAACGATCACCGCCGCCAACAACGAAGAGGTTATCCTGGGCACGGAAATGATGATCGGGGCCGGATCGGTTCTGGCCGAAGGCAGCATTCTCTCGGAAGGGACCTACCTGACCAATGACATTCTTGCAAACGATGGAAAAATATACGCCACAGGAACCATTCTCGAGGACAATATCACCACGGCGGGAGATAATACCATCAGTTTCGCAATGACGCTTCAGGGAGGATCGATGGTCGCGGCTGGAAGCGTGCTTGGGGCCGCCACAGCCTCACCGACAGCCAA
Organism: Desulfobacterales bacterium; assembly: GCA_020056645.1. GTDB lineage: Bacteria > Desulfobacterota > Desulfobacteria > Desulfobacterales > JAHIVH01 > JAHIVH01. The sequence goes on along the minus strand of JAGVHJ010000168.1, from coordinate 4,983 downwards.
TACCGGCGTAAGCGACTCGGTCATGAATAAATTGTCCGACGCCAACGTGCTTACCCACGACGATGCGCAGATCACCATCGCCATCGCCGAGGCGGCGTTGAAAGATCTGGACAAGGTCAGAGCCGACCTGGGATCTGTTCAAAACCAACTGGTATCGACCATCGCCAATATCTCGACGACCAAGGTGAATGTGGTGGCGGCGGAATCCACGATCCGGGAAGTCGATTTCGCCGATGAAACCGCGAACTTCACCAAACTTCAGATTTTGCAGCAGGCGGGCACCTTCGCGCTGTCACAGGCCAATTCAACGGCCCAGAATGTTTTGAGTCTGCTCCAGTAAATCGCCGGAACGGTTTCAACGACACTCCAAGCCCCGGAAACAGGTTTTTGTCTCCGGGGCTTTTATTTTTTAAGAGGGTCGTCACTCTTATAAAGATTTGTTAAGGTTTGTCTCGGCATTTTCCGATATGAATAGTAACACGATAGCGAAGGGTCTTGATGCGGATATTCCGTGAGGCCCGGGAATACTTAAAGGGGGTAACCAACAATGGCGCTTGGAAACATAACGAGTTTGGGGCTTGGGTCCGGTTTGGAACTGAATTCCATTTTGGATCAGTTAAAAGAGGTGGATCAGGCCCCTATCACCTCCAAAAAAAAAGAACAGGAAAAAGTTGAAAAACAGATCGCGGCCTATGATGTGGTCAAGGCGAAAATCCTTTCAATGAAATCTTTCGCGCTCTCCCTTTCTCTGGAATCGAGCTTCATCGAGCGTTCAACCACCACCTCAAAAGAGGAAATCGTATCTGCAACAGCCATGCAAGGGGCTGAAATCGGAAAACACACCATAGAGGTGACGCAGCTTGCCCAGAAAAGTTCTTTTCAGTCGGCTGGTTTTGAGAGTGAGACATCCGTCGCCTATGGCCCGCTTATCGAAGAGATACTGACCGGTCAGGCAGACACAACCGCCGATGTGGCAATCTCCGAAGATCAGCCCCTTCAGATTACATATGATACAGAAGATGGCCTCCGGCAGTTTTCCGTCGATCTGACAGCGGGCATGACCCTTGATGATGTTGTCGACGCCATCAATAATGGTTCGGATAACCAGGCCGATGGCGGCGGTAACCATGTCTCTGCGCAAACATTTCAGGATTCGGATGGCAGTTACGGAATCAAACTGACCTATCCGGCGCCGGAGAAGACATTCTCCTATAAGCTGGGAACAGATGGAGCGACGATCGATGTCAGCATGGTCTCTGGAACGACCCTTTCCCAGCTGGCGGCGCTGATTAACAATGACGATGACAATCCAGGCGTCACCGCACGCATTATCGATACAGGCATCGGCTCCGATCGCTACCAGCTTGTTTTACAGGCGAACGAGAGTGGGGAATCAAACAGAATCTCCATTCTCTCTCCACTGGGCACCATTCCCCTTACGGAAGCCAATGGCGCCGATGGCGCTTCCCTGAACGCCCAACTGACCGCCAACGGCATCTCCTATCAGCGGCAATCCAATTCCGGAATAACAGATATCATTCAAGGGGTCACCCTGGGACTCAATGGCGAGGGGACATCCACGGTCGATGTCACCGCAGACACCAAATCGATCAAGACGACCATTCAAGGACTCGTCGATTCATTCAACGATCTTATAAAAGAGATCCGGGTTAACACCGAAAAGGATGAAGAAACAGAAGAAGAGGGCCTTTTCAGTTCCGCTTATCCAATAAAAAGCGTTATCAATGAAATCAGTACGTTGTTCGCTTCGGTCATCAAAACCGAAGGATCGGTGACAACAATCATGGATATCGGGGTCGATATCGATCTCAGGAGCGATCTTGAAGAGGATGAGAAGGGGGATAAACTGTTTAAGGGTGTCACGCTGAATGAGGAGACCCTGGATCAGGCGCTCTCTCAAAATTTCGACAGTTTCATGAAGCTCTTTTTGGGCGACAGCGAAAAAGAGGTCGGAGGTCTTGCGGACACGATCAATAACGCCTTGAGAGATATGAGTAGTGACTCGGGCGCGGTGAATTCGGTCCGGTCAAGCGCTCAAAATAGAATTGACACTCTGGAGAATTCCATCAAGGCGGAAACAGAACGTCTGGAAAAGAGGTATGACCTGATGTCTCTGGAGTTCGTGAAGCTTGATACATACATCAGCAGGATGAACTCTCAGGGCGAATACCTGAAAAGCATGATTGATTCTTTTAGTGCGAGTACGCAGAGCTAATCTATTCCGGAACGGCTCATATGTAACCAAAGGAGGATTTCGATGGCAGCTGGAAATGCATGTAGCACCTATTTGAACGCGCATTATGAAGGCATGGAGCCCAAACAACTTATTCTCATGCTCTATGATGGGGCTCTCAAGTTCCTCCGCTTGGCAAAGCAGGGTGCCGAGGAGAAGGATATCCGGAAACGGGGGGAAAATTTGAGCAAGGTCATCGCCATCGTCGCCGAATTGAACGCCAGCTTGGACCCCAACGTAAAGGATACCTCCATCGATTTTTTAAGGAGTCTTTATACGACCATGCTTGTGGAACTCCCCCGGGTCTCGGTCACCAATGACGTAAAAACCCTAGACCTGACAGCCATCTATCTCACTAGGCTTCGGGAGATCTGGGTCCATGACGTCATGGGAAAAGCGAGAAAACCAACGGTGGATGAAAAGGGGGAACCGGGCCGGCAGATCCTCAACCAGAAAACCCGTCCTATAACCGTTCCACAGACGTTTAATCGTCCTGGCTATACCGGGACTAAAAACGACTATGGCGAGATGGCCGCCGGTTTAAAACGGAAAACCATATCCGCGTGAATGGAAAAAGCCTTATAGCAAAGGGAGTAAAGGGAAATGTCGACCATGAGGGAGCCCCTGGAAAAATCATTCGCCGATTATGAAGAGATGCAGGCCCGGCATCTTCTCTCCTATGCGGGTGAGCTCAAACCCGACATCGGGAGAGACACCTTTGAGCGGGACCGGGTGTTTGAGAATTTAAAGAATGAATTGACGAATATGATGCATGGGATTAATAAAAAAAACACGGATGAGAACCGGGGCGACATCTCTCGCTCCTGCCGGGAACGGATAGAGTCGATCCTGGATCAGGAGAAGATTCTGATGGAGCGGCTGGTTCAGTACAGGGAAGGCCTCATCCGCCACCTGGGAAAAATGGGTCATGGGAAACGGGCGCTCAAAGGATATAAGAATCATGTGGGCGCAAATGATTCTTCAAGATTTATGGATAAAGCCGGATAATCAAAGAGAAGGAGGAAAACGTATGAATATCAGTACCACAACTGTCAGTCAGTCATCATTGGAAGTTGACGGAGCCCGTTCACCATCTGTAGCCAAAACCGAAGATGTGAAATTGAATCATTCATCATCGGTGGTGCCGTTCAGAAACAAGGAAGCAAAGGCCGGGGAAGAGGATATTTCCAAGAGAGAGGCGGAGGCCATTGTCGACACCTTGAACGAATACACCAATGTGTTGCAGACCAAGCTTGGGTTCAGCCTTAACGAGGAGGCTGAAAAAGTCGTCATCACCGTCCGCAACAAGGAGACCGATGAGATCATCCGCCAGATTCCAGCTGAAGAGCTGCTCTTGATTCAGGAAAAGATGGAAGAGTTGACCGGGCTTCTGCTTAACAAAAAAGCCTGAGTTTCACTTGAGAATATTTGTCTGGTGGGAGTATGGGGTGTCCGAGATAACCATCTGGATCGCCTCGTAGTTTCTTTTGTTGATCACGATCGGCCCGATGAGGTTCGCCGTGATCTCCGGAGGGCTATTATCCGAGATATTCACCACCGTATAAAGGACGATGTTGGACCGGTCGCTCTCTTCCCACGCCATTTCCCTCAGTACGTCGTTCAGATTGACCGAATAGTCGGGTTGAAAAAGATAGGGATCAATCACGATCATGGCGAGATCTGGATCATCCACGGACTGGTACCAACAGAAGGGCCGGGTCTCCTCCCGGTCCAGCAGGACATATCGCCTGTGGGTGGGAAAGCCCAGCATGGTCCCTTTGGGCATGCGGATGATTCTCTTTTCGTCAATGTCGATTTCACCGAATCTTCTGGTCTTGATCTTCAATGGGCTACTCCTTGCAATCCCGTTTACGCCATAGATCGACCGCCTGATCAATTCCCTTTAGCGCTTTTCTCGCCGCTTCAACGTTTTCTTCTTGAATTCTCTCATAGACCTCAAGCCGTAAAATGGAGACATCCTTGGGCGCATCAATTCCGATTCGCACACCGCTTTTGGTGATATCGAGGATGCTCACATAGATGTTCTCCCCGATCTTTATCTTCTCACCTGTTTTTCGTGTCAGGACAAGCATGCGCCTCCGGTGGTTTAATGTAACAATCCGATAGAATTACAGATAATCAACAAGGCTCAGTTTCAATACCTTGGCGGATGAATTTAGGGCCGCCTGGTAGGCTGTTTCCATCGATTTCAGATCCATCACCGCCTCGATAATATCCGCCTCCTCCAGGTTGGTTCTTCGTTCCGAAAGGGTCAATTTGATTTCGGCGCTGACCTGCTCCCGGATTTCGAGCCGGTTGTAGCGGATGCCGGAATCGGCGATATACGATTCGATATGCTGGAAATGGGAATGGAGTCGGGTCATGGTTCTTGCAATGCCATCAACGTCATTATTGGTGAGATACTCCTTTAGATCGATCAGGGTGTCGAATATCCCCCACGAAACCTCCTGGTTGCTCGCGGTGACCGGCACATGGTCGTCCACCGCGTCAAATCCCAGCACAGCGGCGGCGCTTGTCACTCCATTTGAACCGCTTTGCCAGAGAATATCGATCGCGTCCAATGTTGTTCCGTTTTCCTTGATGGCGTATTTCCGGGTGACCGGATCGAACGACACCGAATAATCGATGGTGTTTCCACGCCGTTCGGACTCGGTTTCAAGGGCCGTTTCAATGGTGGCGGCCAAATCGTCGAAGCTCACATAGTCCCC
>JAGVHJ010000142.1 GCA_020056645.1 Desulfobacterales bacterium | reverse complement strand
GGCCGTGGACCTGCGGTTCATCATCTCGGTCATCAAAATCAATAACGAGTTAGAGAGCATCGCGGACCAGGCCGTGAGCATCGCCCATCGGGTTGAGATGATGGCGAAACATACCAGGCCCCTCTTCTTCGATTATTCGGTCATGGCGAAAAAGTCCCAGAACATGTTGAAAATGAGTCTGGACGCCTTTGTCAACCTAGACGCCGATCTGGCGTTTAAGGTGTTGATCCTGGACGACGAGGTGGATGAGATTAAGAATATCGCTTATGACACCATTAAAGAGGCGATGAAGGAGAATAGCGACTCGATCGGATATTTGATCAATTTGCTTTTGATTTCCAGGCACTTTGAGCGGCTTGCGGACCATGCCACCAATATCGCCGAAGAGGTGATATACCTGGTGGAGGGGGAAATCGTGAGACACAACAGAAATATGGGTCCTCCCCAGGAAAAGAATCCATCAAACCATCGATATCATTTATAGCACCATCATGAGAAAGGCGCGGCGGCCATGGCCAAAAAAATTCTTGTTGTCGACGACGAAGAGGATATCCTGGAACTGATCCAGTATAATCTAGAGAATTCAGGTTACTCCGTCACCACCGCCGTTTCCGGAGAAGAGGCGGTGAGGCTTGCCGGAATGACCTCTTTCGACCTGATTCTTCTGGACCTCATGCTGCCAGGAATCGACGGGCTTGAGGCCGCAAAAAAACTGAAGAAAAACACCCGGACAGAAGCGACCCCCATCATCATGCTCACCGCTAAGGGAGATGAGTCAGATATCGTCACCGGTCTTGAGCTGGGGGCCGACGACTATGTCACCAAGCCCTTCTCCCCCAAAGTGCTTTTAGCGCGAATCAAGTCGGTTCTGAGGCGGAGAGACAAAAACCCCGAAAACCGGGAGTATTGCCTGAATCTACAGGGGTTCGTGATCGACTCGGGAAAACGGGAAGTAACGGTTCATGGAAAGGCGGTCGACCTCACCTATTCGGAATTTCAGATCCTCTTCTTCCTGGCCTCAAGTCCCGGATGGGTCTTCAGCAGGAATCAGATCGTCGACGCGGTCCGGGGGGAAGGCTATGCGGTCACGGACCGGAGCGTGGATGTTCAGATCGCGGGGATCCGTAAAAAACTGGGCGACTATGGAAAATCGATCGAGACCGTGAGAGGCGTCGGATACCGGTTCATGGAGAATCCATCATGAGAAAGAAAATTCGACTTATCTGGCAGCTTTACCCCTCCTATCTGATCGTGATCGTCGCCTCCCTGGTGACGGTGACCCTCTATGTATCACACGATGTGGAAACTTTTTTCCTGGAACGAACAGAGAAAGATCTTCTGGTCCGGGGAGATCTCTTCAAGAACCATATCGACTCGCTGTTGATAGAGGGGAACCTCCCCGCCATCGACCTGCTTTGCAAGAAAATCGGAAAAAGCGCCCACACGCGATTCACGCTCATCTCTCCCCAAGGGATTGTCTGGGGGGATTCGGAAGAGCGTCCAGACCACATGGCGAACCATCAGAGCCGTCCGGAAATCATTTCGGCCATGAAAGGCGAGGTCGGCGCATCCATCCGGGAGAGCGAAACCCTGAAAACCCGCATGATGTATGTGGCCATGCCTCTCTATGATGAAACAAGGATCATTGGGGTTCTGAGAGCGGCGCTCCCCGTCACCGCCATTCAAGAGACGATCCTGACCATTAAACGGCGGGTGACGATCACGGGCTTTGTGATCACCCTCCTCGCCTCTTTGCTGGGACTGGTGGTGTCAAAAAGGATCAGCCGGCCCATTGAGGAGATGAAACATGGGGCTTCCCGTTTCGCGGAAGGCAACCTCTACCACCGGCTTCATGAGCCCCCGATTTATGAGCTTTCAGGACTGGCGGAGGCCATGAATCACATGGCGGCGGCCCTGAACGAACGGATTGAGGCGGTTAAAAACCAGAGAAACGAATATCAAGCGGTCTTGTCAAGCATGGTCGAAGGCGTTATCGGGATCGATCTGGAGGAAAAAATCATAAACATCAATGGGGCCGCGCGATCGATCCTCAACCTCTCCAGACGGGAGGTCAAGGGCAAAAGCATCCAGGAGGTGGTGCGGGAGCCCGATTTCCACGCCTTCATCCGGCAGGCGGCGTCAATCCCGGAACAGGAAGCGAATGACTTCACGATCCACCATCTGGGGAACCGCGTCATCAACACCCTAAGCGCCCCTTTACGAAACGCGTCTGAAAAGCGGATCGGCACCCTGATCGTGTTGAACGACGTGACGCAGGTAAGGCGTCTTGACACGATACGGAAGGATTTTGTGGCGAACGTTTCCCATGAGATTAAGACCCCCCTGACCGCCATCAAGGGGTTTGTTGAAACATTGACCGCCAACGCCGATGAAACCCCGGAAAACAGAAAACGGTTTCTTGCGATCATCATGAAGCATGTGGACCGGCTGAACGCCATCTTGGAGGATCTCCTGATCCTGGCGAGACTCGAACAGAAGAACGAAACGCTTTCCATATCGTTTGAAAAAAAACGGGTGCGGGAGATCGTCGAGACCGCCCTTCAGGTGGTGCAGCCGAAGGCCTTGCAAAAAAGAGTTTCCCTCGAAATGAGCGGCGCGGAGGAGATAGAGGCGACCCTCGATACCCATTTGATCGAGCAGGCGTTGGTCAACCTGATCGATAACGCAATCAAGTACAGCCCGGAGGGAACCCGGGTTCTCATTTCCCATGGCCTGGATGGAAACGGCGATCTGGAGATCCGCATCAAGGACCATGGCCAGGGAATTCCCGAAGAACACCGTGCGCGCATCTTCGAACGGTTCTACCGGGTGGACAAGGCCCGGAGCCGCTCCTTGGGAGGAACGGGCCTGGGCCTCTCAATCGTGAAACACATCGCATCCGTTCACGGGGGTCATATCGCCGTGGAGAGCGAAATCGGCAAGGGAAGCACCTTCACCCTCCATCTGCCGAAGAGCCAACTTGGATAAAAAATGGGACCTAATCCCATTTGGCGCCGAGCATTTTCCCGACGGAGATGGCGGATTTGACCGCGTCTTCATGAAGTCCGAACCCAAAATGGGAACCGCAGAAATAGGTTCGTTTTTTTCCGTTCAGCAAAGGCAGCTCTTTCAGTGTCGCGGAGGAGAATTTATCGTAAATCGGTGTCCGGAACACTTTCTGGAACTCGATCAAATTCTTGTCTATTTCCACATTGGGATACTGGGTGCCAATGTACATGCTGTCGTCCGGAACCCCCCTCTGAAACCGGTAGTGGGCGTTGATGGAGGTGTTGATTTTCCCGTTATCATCGGTATAGAGATAGCTGTACATGGCCCACAAATCCTCAGGGGGATAGTGTTTTTTGTCCCTATGGACCAAGACAAGCCCATCGTTGTAACGCCAAACTCCCAGTAACCGCTTTTCGTCCTCGGTGGGCTCTTCGATCATGGCCATGACTCGATCCGCTGGACAGGCGAAAATTACTTTATCGAAGGTGTGTTCTTCACCCGTTTCGAGGATGACGGTCACCCCATCCTCTGTACGGCGAACCAATTTTATTTTGGAATTGAGTTTGATTCTATTGCCCAGGGGAGCCGCGAGTTTTTCAACATATTCCCTGGTTTTACACGGAAAGAGACGCCATGAGACGAATCGTCTGAGGGCTCCGAATTGTTTTTCGATTTTGGCGAAGACAAAGTCGGCGGGTGCATCCAGGAGATCGTCCCAGGACATGGAGGTCATGATGCAGACCGGGAAAATGGCCAGTTTCAGGATATCCTCCTTCAACGCCGGCAGATGCTCCAGAGCCTCTCTCAGTGTCATATCCTTAAACATTCCAGACTGGTGCATCCTGATGCCCTTGAAGTAATTGATGAGAACGATGATCTGGTGGATAATCGCCTTGAAATTTTTCAAGCTAAAGGTCGACAGGGGGGCGGTCATATCGCAACACATATAATAACTGCGTTTTGTGTTGAGATTGAAAAAAGATTGACTCACCCCTTCCAGGGGATAGGTGGAGAGCTTGATTCCAAGCCGGGTTAAAAGCTGACAGAAATGGGGGTACTCCTCCTTGGAATAAAAAAAGACCGTGGCGTCGAGCTCTTCACCATTCCGTGTTTTCAAGGTATAGACATTCCCGCCGATACGGTTCTCTCTTTCAAAAAGGGTGACATCGTAGAGGTCATTCAAAAGGTATCCCGCCGTAAGACCTGCAACGCCTCCGCCGATGATCGCGATTTTTTCCATGTGGTTCCTTCCTCCTTCGTTTAACTCCCCGGATGGTCGCCGTTGCTTTTCAATTGAGGCATCGGCGGGGGATGCGCCAAATAACCGTTACACTCCCCATGGGCGCTTTCGACCCATCAATGGAGCCCAAATTGGATGACTGTCGATTGTCGACAATATTTCACATGCCCTTTTTCTTGTCAAGACCCTTTTTTAGCTCCTTGCAAAACCAGTATCCGAGAAGATAATTGCAAAATAAAAGAGAGTGGGCCGCTTCTCGTTACGAGGCAGAGCCTCGTAACCAGGAATCCAAATCCATTTGTCCAGATTTTTAAAATCTTGCCCCCGGAGGGACAATTCGGAGGCTTTCAAAATATTAATTTCATGTAACTCGATAGCTATTCATCAAGATGGCGAAAAGCCCGTTTTGTTCGTCCCTATTTTTTTCGGGAGCTTCTTGGCTTTTTGCCACGGTAAAGCAACACCATACTGAATAGTTACAATTTAATTAGAATTTATGACCGTCTTAAATTTATGGCTTTGATACCAAAATAACGTTTGATCGTATCCGGCGCCACCCTCTATTTCGCAATTATCTTCTCGGATGGCAAAACCAGAAGAGCGGTCCCATCGGGAAAGACCGCCCCTCTTTGAGAAATTTCCATTTAGCGAATGGGACAAACGCCGATAACCGAATTCATATCCGCGAGATCCCCCGCGACCTTGTCGCGATGCTCATAAACGATCTGATCTCCGGGTCCCAGGACAAAGAGCCCTCCCTGCTGCCAAAGATCGCCCGCATGCTTACCCTGACGGAATCCTTTTCCTAGGGTTTTAAACCCTTTGACGATCGAAGCGGGGCCTATGGTTTTGAAAACACCCCGTTCGAGACCAAAGGCCTTGTAAGAGTGGAGTTCCGGGTCCAGGTAGAGCTCTCCTGTAAAGTTGAATTGGGTCGCAAATTGTTTCGCCTGGTCACAGGTCCCGCTTCCGATTGCAACGATGGTTGCATTGTGTAATGCGGCCTGCTCCTTGATCGCCATCATGGCAGCAGCCTGCTGCCTCGCAAACATTCAGCCAAAATGGCGCGTGAACCCCAGCACAATTCGCCGGTCTTTCCAGAGCGAGTCAAGGGCGACCTCCTTTCCCTCAACGGTTTTCACCTTCACCCCTGAAACTTTTTTTTTCAAATCTTGATACTCCGTCACATTCGCCTCCTTGTTGTTTTTGGTTGCACAGCCAACAGATGCAAGCAGCAACACCATAAACGAAATGCCATATAAACGCATGGCTCCCCTTGTCTCTCTCTCTTTCATCGTTTCCCTCGCTGGTGGGTTAAATGGGTTGATCTTCTTTTCTGGAAAAGAGATCTATCACTCGATCTTCAAGTTTTCAGGAAATTTGTTCAAATCCAAGGCGAAAAAAAATGTTGCCCGCAGGAATACATGGCGTATTTCGAGGATCAAAATTTTTTTCCAACGCCGGAGTTGGGAAAATTAACAAAAACTTGAACATCGAGTATCACCAATGTGTTACAAATATATGTCCTTATATGTAAAAGATATAACAGGTCGCGGCATGACGCCTTCACGATGCAAAACATATTGGTCAAACGTCTTAACAGGTCGACGCCTGGCAGGTTTTTTTTAAAAATTGTAACTATTCAGCAGCGATTCATCAAGATGGCGAAAAGCCCGTTTTGCTCGTTCCCTATTTTTTTCGGGAGCTTCTTGGCTTTTTGCCACCAAAGCCACGCCATACTGAATAGTTACTAAAAATTTAGAATTGGATGCAGGCGATCCGCTACAAGCGGGTGTCGAGTTCGCCAAGGCCTTTCAGATTGACCATGACCCCCCACTGCCGGTCCTCCTCTTCATCCACATATCCCAGATCGATTTCCCAGCATTGTCGCTGGTAAAGAAATCCAAATTTCTTTTTATAATCCTCTCCCTGGTCGATGGCCCGTTCATAGGAGGTATGAAGGGAGAGCTTTTCCGAGATGAGCACCAGATTCAGGGAAAAAGCCACAGTTTCAAAGGAGTAGAGAGGGGTGACATCATTCTCTCGCTGCCGGTATTCAACGGCGACAAAATCGCCCCGCCGGGTTGAGAAGGCGGAGGCCAGATTTTTAGCTATCCACTCCTGTTTTTTATGGGACCAGAGGAGATCTCCGGTGAAAGAGGCCTGGTCATTTGGCGTCCATTTGATTTCCAGCAACAGGGGGCCGGTATCGTCGTTATTATCGATCCACTCTTGCGGGGTGTTGGTATTGATATTGAACGCCTGTTCGATCATCACCCTCAAAAACTGATGATAGGCGTATTCGGGGCCCGCCTCCGGTCTGGCCGGTTCAGCCGATTTTCTTAAAATCGACTTGGACGTAAAAAAATGGGTCAGAGACAGGGTGACCATGTTTGTTTTTTCGATCCCGGTCTCAAAAAGCGGATACTTCTCGAAATCGTTATCGGGAATATATTCCCAGGCGATCTCCGGTTTGACGGTATGGCGTATCCGGGAGATATCGAGAAAAGAGAAGGGATAGATCCGGTTCAATTCCGATGAGAGGGCCACCCGCATCTCTGGGAACTCCCTTGATAGATACCGGGGGTCATCCCCGCTGTAATCCATGTTTTCGGGCATCTCGTCGATATGCCATAGAGTTGTCTGGTAGCCCATGGAAGGTTCCAGCAGGAAATAGTTCCGGAATCTGAGCGGCAGATAGAGCCTCGGGTGCAGATCGAACTCGTGCCCTTTCAGAAAGAGATCGCTCACATGCAGGGATGGGTCCTGAAGACTCTCGCCCTCTTGTCTGAAATAGTAGGCGTATCCGGATGAAAGATCGTAGTAAAAGGGGGTTCCGGCGATGCGCTGCTTGAGCCCCTGGGCCATCACGTAAGGAAGGGTCTGAAGCGTATGATCGGGCTCATCGATGGGCGCGCCGTTACTCATCTTATTGGAATGGCGGATCAGGAGGTCATCATTCCATATGAGGCCGGAATTGATGCTGATGGCCTGGAAGTTCCGGTTGAGGCCGATTCTATTGACGCGGACCGGGTCATCATATCCGTCCAGGCCCCGGCCATAATTTTCCAAGAAGTAGGATTCTGTTTTGGAAAATCCGGTATAGCCGTTCTTGAACTCTTTCAGATAATCCTGATCGCTCACCCAATCCACATCGAGCTTGAAAGAGAGCTCCAAGGGCATCTCCTGGTTGATCTTGGCGCGAAACCAGTACCTTTCCCGGTTGGGCCTTCTCGCCGAAACGCCATCCGCGTCTTCGTATCCCCACGCGCTATCCATGCCATCCAAATCCTGTTCACGGTCATCCATATAGTCCCAGAGAAAAGCGCCCTGGGACCGGGCGTCCCGAACATAACGGTATTCCACACCGGTCTTGAACCCCCTCTTTTCCATATAGTGTCCGCTGATCGTGATATCCTCGCTGTCGTTCAAGGCGATAAAGAGGGGCTGTTCGTAATTGAACCCCTTTCTTTCGGAAAAACCAAACCGGGGAGAGAGGAGTCCGGACTGACGGCTCAATTTAACGGGAAAAATAAAAAAAGGCGTGTAAAAAACCGGAACCTCCTTGAGCCACAATACCGCATGCCTGACTTTTCCGTAACCGCCTACAGTGACATCAAGGTCCTTTCCCGATATCCGCCAGTCGGGCCGATCGCCATCACAGGCCGTCACGCTCACCTTCTCCCCCTCGTATGTGGCGGGACCGGTTTTTTCGATCTCTTTCCCCGAGATATAATAATGGTTGGACTCCACGAAGATGGTTCCATCGGATATGGTTCCGGTCTTGTCGTTTAAATTCATGGAAACCCGGCTTCCGGTCACCCGGTTGCCGGCGGACGAGACAGACACGTTCCCTGTGGCCACGGTTTCCATTGTTTTCCGGTTCAGGAGAATATGATCGGAGAGGATCTCGTCCGCCTCATTGGCGATGGTCACCTGACCTTCGGCGGAATAGGTATCGCTCTCCTTGTGATAGGTGACCTTGTCCGCGGTCAGACGATAGGGTGCAGCCGTTTGTCCAGATGGGGCCTCCCCTTGGGCCGATGATGGCGCAGGCCGGAGCATCACCCCGCAAAACAACAAAAAAAAGAGGCCGGAGAGAAAAAAACCTGCCTCCCATGTTTTTTGGCTTGTCGGCGTATAAGGAATAGTAATGGCCATCTCTTTTTTGAACAGGATCCTTTCCAGGGCCGATTATGTTAAGGTGATAATCGCTTGAAGACCTGAAATTTTTCCAGTATAAAAGCGAAACCGCCTTGAAAAGTCAAGATGTTGTTTGGCGGCGTCGCCCCCTTTTGGAAGGATTTATGCCAAGGGAGGCTTGCCATGGACACTGATAAGGGTTGAAGGAAGACGATGCTGATCACGCTCGAAGGGATTGAAGGGTCGGGGAAAACAACACAAATTCGCCACCTGGTCGACTATTTTCAAAAAATGGGAAAGGCCTGCGTGGTGACCCGTGAACCAGGCGATACTGAAATAGGAAAAAAAATCAGGGCCATTCTTCTTGACCCGGAAAACAAGAACCTTGATCCCCTGGCCGAATTGTTTCTCTATGCCGCAGACAGGGCCCAGCATATCAAAGAGCGGATCACGCCGGCCATTGATTCGGGGAAGATCGTGATCAGCGACCGGTTTCACGACGCCACCACCGTTTATCAGGGGTGGGCCCGGGGAATCGATCCGGCCATCATAGGGACGATCCATCGGCTGGTTCTGGGATCTCTGCTTCCGGACCTGACCTTTTTGTTCGATCTGCCGCCGGAAACCGGCTTGAAACGGGCGCTCAGGCAAGTGGATATAGGGACCCGGACCCCCGAGGAGACCCGGTTTGAAAGGGAAGCCTTGCCCTTTCACCAAAAAGTCAGGGAAGGATACCTTGAACTGGCAAGGTGTGAGCCCGGACGATTTATCGTAATCGACGCCGCGCAGTCTGAACAAGAGGTTACCGAGGCGATCACGACGATTCTTAATACGCGCCTTGCATGGGGAGACATCCTCTCCCATCAACCCCCAAATGGAACCATACACCCATGAAATTCATCTATTTTCCCTTTACATATATTTCCGCTTCTTCCCATAGAGCCCTTTCCGCTTTCTTTAGGAAGATCACCGTGTTTCAGGCCGACCTGAAACACATACCCCCAGCCATGGCGCCCCTTGCGGCGTCGGGATTTTTGGAGAGGATCACCCCGGCCCCAGGTTATGAGGCCAGGCTCCGTGAACGGATCGCCTCTTTCAAGAGATGGGGAGAATCAATGGATGATAAAGAGCGGACCGCTTGCAGGACCGCTCTTGCAGAACCCCCGTTTTTCACGGAGCACTCTTCATCGAGAATCCGGGCCGACATCCGAAAGAGCCTTTTGTCTGGGAAATCCCCTGCAAAGGAGAAACCGGCGAAACAGGTAACGGAAGAGGATCGTATTCTGTGGGCCTATATGATTCTTGAACTTGCCATGGAGTGGGATATGAAAACCGATGAAATCGCGACCGATTTCACCCATTACCGGGAGATGGAAAAACGGCTTTTCGATAGTGTGCGGGACACGCTTTCAGAAGATCCGAGCGATCTTTCCCCCCTTTCCGATGGAGATCTTTCAGAACCCGCTGGTAAAGAAAAAATCGAAGAACGAATGCTCGCCTGGTCTATTCTCCTTCCTTTTTATCAGGAGGAGAGCGGCGTCTTTATCACGGATAAGAAGGAAGTGGTGGATCATCTTCAGGAATTTTCGGGATTGGGAGAAACGGTTTTCCGGCTGGGACCGGTTCCTTGCGGCCCGGAACGAATGGAAGAGAAGGCCTCATTTCACGCCGCTTTAGAAACACGCCTGATTCAACTCGCACGAGGAGAGGCCGATAGCGTGGAGGAGATCTCACTTTCTTCAAAGAGCTCCGCCCACCGGGAAAAGAAACGAGCGTCTCTTGATCTCTACATGGCAAGGGGCCTCTCTCCTTCTCTCTTTTTCAGGAAAGCGGGGTTATGTAATGAAGCATCGGTTGGAGGCGATCCCTCTTCTTCTATAGAATCCATAAACACCGTTGTCTGTCTCATAGGCGAACATGAGTAAATCCAGCAGATTTTTCAAAAACACTATTTCGGAGATTTATTTTAAACCATATTGACAGACCTTGAAAAATATATATAACAATATACCGGTCGTTCCAAGGGGACGGAAACAACGGGAAAATACACGTGTTGTTATGTCGCATAGCAACTTAAAACAGACGGTTATAGCCAGGGGCAGACTGTCAGCTTTTTTTAATTACCATAAATGAGGAGGCTTTGAAAATGGGTTACAGTCCAGTAGTTGATCAGGATAAGTGCACGGGTTGCGGAGAATGCGTTGATGTATGTCCAGTGGAAGTATTTGAAATGGATGGAGACAAATCAAGCGTCGCCAAAGGGGACGAATGCCTTGGATGCGAAAGCTGCGTAGAAGTATGTGAATCAAGCGCGATCACCGTCGACGAGTCTTGATTGCTATCAAGTCTTATCCCCTGATTGGCCTTTTTTATTTAAATCAGGGGATATCCTGAACCCATCCGGTTCATCTGCAATTTATTTCATCACACCTGTTACGAACACTTCTACTCCCCCAGATTCTTTTTTCATATTCAATTAGATACTGGCCCATGGCCAGGAGCGGATATCCCACGGCGCTCAAGCAGGGAGCCTTCGCTAAGGTAGAGGGATACTATCGATTTTTGATAATTGACAATTGCTTCTATCTGTTGAATCTGGCTTATGAGCAACTCACGGTGTGTCTGGGCGACAAGCAAGGTCGTGGATCTGCCGACTCTAAATTTCTCGGTCTCGGACCTTACCGTTTCCTCACGCAGCTTGACCAGCAGCGCAGTGGCGGCCACCTCCTCGCGGGCTCGCCCGATTTCGACATAAGCGGAACGCACATCCACCTCCGCGAGTTGCCGCATGTTGGCCAGTATCTCCGAGGCCTGATCACGCTTTAAGTTCGCTCGCAGATGCTGGGCTTTGGCATCG
>JAGVHJ010000243.1 GCA_020056645.1 Desulfobacterales bacterium | reverse complement strand
GGCGGCGGTCTGATCCGCATGCCCGCCCTGATCTATCTCGTAGGGTGCCCCACCCATGTGGCTGTGGGAACCGATCTGTTCGAAGTTATGATTTCAGGTCTTTATGGCGCGGCTACCTACACCTTTAAAGGCAGAACCGAACTGGTCGCGGCCATCATCATGTTGGTTGGCGCGGCCCTCGGGGCCCAGGTGGGAACGGTGGCCACAAAATATATCAAAGGCTACGGCATCCGCATCGCCTTCGGACTCTGCGTCATTGGGTGCGCGGTCTCGATTGTTCTTAAAATGCTCGCCAAGGGTATTCCCAACCTGGCTGGTTTCTTCAACGGGACAGCCACGGTGCTTATTCTGGGTCTTGTGGCCTCGATGTCCATCTATATCTTTCTCCAGATGATCAAGGGCGCCAAGGCGGAACTGGCTTCGAAGAAAGCGAAATCGTGAAGAATAATCCATCAAAAACAGGAATGATAAAAGGAGCACCCACTATGATGACAAAAAAATATATTCCCCTCATAACGGTTTTTTCCATCCTTGCCGCGTTCATGATGCTGACCGGCTGCGAGGAGTATGGAAAAGTCGACCAGGGCCGAGTGATCGCCTATGACAAGGCGAGTAAGACCCTCACCATGATCAGGGACGCGAGTCTCGATACCCTGAACCCCCAATATACCCATCTGCCGCCGGTGACTTACAAGATGCCTGTGGATCCGAATGAAATGGGACCGGAACCCAAGGCTGGAAAACGCATGAAGCTCGATATCGACAAAAAAGAAGTCATTTACTATGCGTCGGCGACAAATGATTTTCAGACGATTCCTTATACCCTCATTGAGCAGAAGGATAATGTGAAAAAAGAAGATCCCCTCGTGTATGACGCCGCGGCAAAGAAAGGCAAAACGTTTCCCGTAATAGATATGGAGAAAAAAACCATCACCATCTACTCGAAACGGCAGAAGGTATTGGTGACCTTTACCGTGGCGGATGAATATTTCGCCCTGCCTCAGGATACTTGGGACAGCGGGGACGAAGCCCGCATCTATTACAAGGAAGAGGGTCAAGCCAGACGTTTCATGAATGTGAGCAAGACCGATATCTTCAAGAAATAGATACGGTTACCGGCTTACATACCTCCCCTCACCCCCTGGACTTCAGCGTTCTTTGAGGTCCGGGGGGTGAGGCAAAAAGAATGAAAGGATGAAGTATGAATCTACCGAAAGTAATCAGCGTCATCGTCATGGATATTCTGTTGCTGGCCGAAGTTGCGGCGAGCGTCTATCTGGCGCACAAGACCCCGGAGGTTTTTACTCCGGTTTTTTTAAAATCGTTTCTGATCATGGTGATTCCCACCTTGGTTTCAGCAAAATTCATCATCAGGAAATGTGAAGCGAAAGGCGCGTCGATATCCTTATGAATTTAAAACAGGCGACAACGGGACGGCGTATCGCCGCAAAAGCAGGGGCATGGATCTTTCTGATCTTTTTCATGGCGGTTCTCGATGGGATCATTTCCCAGGCAAGAGCCCCCCTGAACCGTTTCGATGTGCTTCCGGGAACATCGGAAAAGTTCAATTTCACGTTGAGGGAACCTGTGGAGAGGATTGAGGATCTATCCTATCAAAGCGGCTCGGAACAGATCCGGGTCTCCTTTGAATCCATTCACAAGGGATTCTTTCTGGGGGGAGAGATGGTCAGGGGAACCATCATGGTTGGCGACGGAATATCCCCAGGCGCTTACACCATTCATATGGGGCTCAAGAAGACTCTGCCGAAAAAATCCCTTTCCGAGTACGCTCTAAAGGTCTATCCCGATCCGGAAGCCCTCCGCAAAAACGCCCTCTCTTTTTTCCGCAGGGAATTAAAGGTATCCCCCTGGGCGGCGGCCTGCGGTTTTCTGATGCTTCTCGCCATCTCCCTGGGAGTGGTTTATTACTGCTCAATCATCCGGGAGTCTCTTCTGGCGAACTCTGGGAAAGCGGATATTTACCGGATCAAGAAATATACCGATTTCTATGAAGTCGCGTTCGGGCTGGGATATGACCATGGGTTAAAAACCGGCATGCGGATTCATTTGCTGGATAAGAATCATCAGGTCCTGGGGGAGGCTGAAGTAAAAAACGTGTTCCCATCCGACTCATTTGCAGTCATTCCCTTGACCCAGACAGTCATTCCGGGATATATGGTCGCCATCAAGCCATGAACGCATGATCTCGGGTCGCCATGAACGAAACGGTTTTTTTAAACCTATTGAAGGTCCACTGTGATGCCTGATTTTCTTTCTTTTTTCAGAAAGCATAAAAAACCGTCGCGTCCACCCGAAGAGATCATGGCCGCTTTCCGTAGAAAATACACTCATTTCAAGACGCTCTTAGAATCCAATTCCGATCTCCTCACCATGATTTCGGATATGGAAGACAAACTCGCCGGCCACCAGGTGTTCGGCATGTCTTATATCCGTTCCCAAAGCGCGAGGATCGTGTTTCATGCCGTCCGGATGGTGAGAGGGTACGAAGCCCTTTCCGGAAGAAGGTATCATGAGCTCCTGACCCTCCTCGACCATATTCATTCCCGTATCAAGGAAGAGCTGGAACACAAATCAGCCCACCAGACAGAGGCCTATGTAATGCCCCATTCGGCCATCACCAAGGAGATGATCGATTTCACGGGCGGTAAAAACGCCAATTTGGGGGAGATCAAGAGCCGTCTGGGGTTGCCGGTGCCCAAAGGATTCGCCATCACCACAACCGCCTTCAACGCCTTCATGGAATCCAACCAGCTAAAGGACGAGATCCGTAAGCTCAAGATGGAGTTTAGGTCCGACGATCCTGAAACGCTCCTTTTTGTCAGTGAAAGCATTCAGAAACTGTTTATAGAAGGGAGTGTCCCGGAAGATGTGGAAAAGGCCATTTTCAAAGCCTATGAGGAGTATATCGACGACCGGGGCGCTTCTCCCCACAGCACGCCCGTTTCCCTGAGAAGCAGCGCCACCCTGGAAGATGGAGAGATCTCGTTTGCGGGTCAATACATGAGCCTCCTCAATGTCCCCGCGCCCAACATCATTACCGATTACAAGCGGGTATTGGCGAGCCTCTTTACACATAGAGCCATTTCTTACCGGCTCCACATGGGCATCCCCTTTGAAGATGCGGAAATGAGCGTCTGCTGTCTTGAAATGGTCCGTTCCAAGGCGAGCGGCGTCATGTACAGCCGCCACCCGTTCCTGGAGATAAATGATCGTATCGTCATCAATGCCGTGTGGGGACTTGGCGTCTACGCCGTGGACGGGGTGATCTCACCGGATACCTATACGCTCTCAAAAGATTCCGACCCCATTCTTCTGGATTCAACCGTTGCCCGCAAGACCATGCAGATGAAGCGGCATCCCGACGGCTATGTCATGGAGATTCCCGTTCCTATGGAAATGCGGGACCAGCCTTCCTTGACCAGGGAAGAGGCCGTCACCCTGGCCCGGTACGCCATCATGCTTGAGGATCATTTCAAGTCTCCCCAGGACATTGAGTGGGCCGTTGATGAGACGGATCAACTCATGCTGCTTCAAAGCAGGCCGTTAAGGGTTGAAAAGAAAGAAAAGGAAAAAACCGTTTCAGATCCTGTTCCCGGATACCCGGT
>JAGVHJ010000265.1 GCA_020056645.1 Desulfobacterales bacterium | reverse complement strand
CACTGCTTTTATTAGAGAACACTGATTATTTTTAACTATATGATTTGATAAATGAAAAAATTGCCACACCTCCATACTTTTAAGTGCGGAAAGTGGGTTGAGAGAGAACGCAGACCGGGAGATCATCGGAAATCTCATGGGGGGAGGAAAAGGCTCAGATGGAAGGGTGGGCCGTTGAACCAATCTTTGCGGCCCACTCTCTTCCGGCTATAAATGGAGCTGCTCCGCTACCAGTTTTCGCAGAATATTTCAAAATATCCCCGCGGCCGCACACATGCCGGGCACTTATCCGGAGCCGCCATGCCCCGATGAAGGTAGCCGCAATTCATGCATCTCCAGAGGGCTGTCACCTTTTTTTCAAACAAGGCGCCGTTTGTCAGGGCGTCGGCCAGGGTCCTGAAAGTTTTCTCATGCTGGGCTTCGGCGACCGAGATGGCGTCCCAGCACTCCGCGGCCCGGTCAAAGCTTTCTTCCCGGGCGATCTTCGCAAAGCCCGGATAGAGGTCGGTGTGGACATGATGTTCCAGATCCGCCGAAGAATAGAGATTCTCCGTGGTGGTTTGAATAACCCCCGTGAGGAACCTGGCCGTGACCTCAAGTTCTCCTCCATTAAAAAATTTAAAAAACCGTAAGGCGTGTTCCAGCTCCTGATCCGCCGTTTCCTGGAATATGGACCCGATCTGGATATACCCGTCCTCAATGGCCTTTGTTGAAAAAAAGGTGTATCGAGTGGTGGCCTGAGATTCAAAGGCATAGGACACCAGAAGGTTTTTGGCTGTTTTGCTTTCTCTGAATTTTCCCATCAGGCTCACCATCCGTGATCAATCAGCTTTTTTCTTCGATGATAATGGCTTCCGCGCCGCACTCGGCGGCGGCCTGCTTGACAAGGGCCTTATATTGATCCGGGATTTTTTTCAATTTGACCTTTGACTTGAGCGTATCTTCATCATATTGGAAGACGTCGGGACAAAGATTGTTGCAATTTCTGTCGCCCATGCACTGATCTGTAATGGTTACCTTCATGATTTTTTCCTCGTTGTGATTGGGTTTTTGATAAAAAAGAGTTAAGCTGACTTAATGTAAGATTGGTGTATTCTATACATTGATTGCGTCTATAAATCAAATGGCTTTTCAAATCAGACCTAAAAATATGATCCGATAGGGGGGAGCATGGAAAGAGGAATTTGGCAAAGAGTGGCGGTAAAAGAAGGAGATATCACCCTATTACAAGTGGATGCCATCGTCAATGCGGCAAACTCATCTCTGTTGGGAGGGGGCGGCGTGGATGGCGCTATCCATAGGACCGCGGGACCGGAACTGCTCGCCGAATGCAGGAGCTTGGGAGGGTGCCCGACTGGAGAGGCGAGAATTACGAAGGCCTATCGGTTGCCGTCACGGTACGTGATCCACACGGTGGGGCCGGTTTACAGTGGAAAACCAGAAGATGAAGCGCTTCTTTCCTCCTGCTACCGTTCCTCCCTTTTGCTGGCCTTGGATTATCAGGTGAGACAGATCGCATTTCCCTCGATCAGTTGCGGTGTATACGGGTATCCTATCGAGGAGGCCTCACGGGTCGCTGTTCATACATGCACCAAATTTCTGAAGGAAAACCAATCGATCGATCAGATTCTTTTTGTCGTTTTTTCACTGGCCCATGGGGATGTTTATCGACGTGTCCTGAAAGAGGCGATGAGCCGGGATGGGGTGCTGTAAGATTTTGTGCCTTGAAAGTATCAATAAATCAAATGCTTGAAATTTTAGTCATTGACATGCAAGGCATCAATGGTAAACTTGATTTAAAAATTGGTTGGGTTTTTATAATTATTGGCAATAAGGAGAACAAAATGGTAGAAGTGACCAAACCAGCCCAGGAGCAAGTGGCTGAATATTTCAGAGGAAAGGCTGTAAAACCGGTCCGGATTTTTTTGAACCAGGGTGGCTGAGGAGGGCCCTCTCTGGCAATGGCTCTGGATGAGACAAAAGATTCGGATGAAGTTTTCAAGTTTGATGGTTATGATTACATCGTTGATAAAGAGTTTTTGGAGACGGCGAAGCCGATCAAGGTCGATTTTCTGTCAACAGGATTCTTTATCTCTTCAAACATAGAATTGGGCAAAGGTTGCACCAGCTGCGGTTCCGGAGGTGGTTGCGGCACCCCATAAGGGGCGTACCCATGGAGATACCCTGTGAAAAAAGCAGCACTTGAAAGAGTGTTGCTTTTTTTATTTCCAGTCAGTACGATATTCTCTCTTATTTTGAGAAATGGGTCATTGGGCGATCGGCCGATGGCCGACGGAAACTCTCATTGTGGCGGATGCATGATGGCTATGAAACAGATGAAATGGGGCATCTTTTATCCCCTCTTTTTCCTGGCGGCCCTCATGTTGTGCCACGGGTGTAAAAAGGGCCCCAAGGTTGAAGAGCTTCTGGTTGGCTCATGGCGGACGACCATCGGTACGCTCCATTCTGTCTTGACCTTCGAGACAAACGGCTCGTGGGTGATTGAGAACAAGGTGGAAAGCGAGATGTCACAGAGTGCGGCAAAGCCAAGTAAAATTTCAGGAAACTGGTTTTACACGGATAAATTGGAAGGTGGGTTTCCTGAAGAGGTTCCGGAGAGCGCTGAAGAAAAAAAAGCAGATGAGCAACCAGTAGAGACGCAAGAAGAGAACAAAGAGAAGCTCTTTCTGGTGATGAGTGTGACCAAGTCGCAAGATGATGAAACTGGATGGAAGAGTGGGGCAACGAAACCTTTCGAACTCGTTCAGATGGATAAGGAAAAACTTCTCTTAAAAGGCGTCGATGGCAGGGTCGTTGAGTGGTCGAGGGTGCAAGCTGATAAAAAGGCGGAGCAGGATGACGAGGGAGCGGTAAAAGTCAATCTGGGTCCCCTAGTTGTCAATTTAAGCCGAATCGATGCTAAGAATAAACGGCGATACCTGTGTCTGGATGTGGAGCTGATCTTAGAAGCGCCCGCTGTCATGGAGAAGATGGCGAAGCCGCTTGAAATGAAACTCCATCCCCGGGTGAGGGAGGCCGCTATTTTTTATCTGAGCTCCAAGACCTATCAGGATCTGAGAACAGTTAAGAAGGCCCAGGAGGTCACCATTGAACTGAAGCGTGTACTAAACCCATACTTTAAGAATCGGATTAAAAGATTGATCGTTCATGAAATTATCCTCACATCCGAAAAAAAGATGGTGGATGATTATGAAAATCATT
>JAGVHJ010000312.1 GCA_020056645.1 Desulfobacterales bacterium | reverse complement strand
TTAAGTAATAACTTGAATTGATTATCAATGCCTCCGGCGGCCCGCTTTTAAAAAGCGGGGCAAAGAGGTTTTTAGAGGGTGTTTATGGAACCTTTATTTGGATATGTTTGCCGACCTTTTCAAAAGGTTGGCCCCCGGCAGGGCCAAAAGAGGCGCGTCCCAAATGCGATTACCCTGGTTATGATGATGTTTTTTAAAAAAAATGACACATCATATTGCAATGAAAACGCATTTATGCAAGGGTATTTTTTTTATTCCTTAACGAGTTGGTTTTAATCATTAAATTTCTAACGAAGAAGGAGATAGGTCATGGCAGATATTCGATTTGACGGCAGAGTGGCGATTGTTACGGGAGCAGGCGCGGGTCTTGGAAAGGCTTACGCCCTTGAGCTGGGAAAACGCGGCGCGAAAGTTGTTGTAAACGACCTTGGCGGCGCGCGGGATGGTTCAGGAGCCAGCACCTCCGCCGCTGATCAGGTGGTCGAAGAGATCAAGAAAAACGGCGGCCAGGCCGTCGCCAACTACGACAGCGTCGCCACCAAGATCGGCGGAGAGAACATCGTGAAAAGCGCCGTCGATAATTTCGGCAAAGTGGATATCCTCATCAACAACGCTGGAATTCTCAGAGATAAAAGCATCCTCAAAATGGAAGAGGCCGAGTGGGATATCGTCATCGCGGTCCATCTTAAAGGCGCCTTCTGCGTGACCCAGCCAGCTTTCGCCGTCATGAAACAAAACGGCTTTGGCCGTATCGTCAACACCACCTCCGGCGCGGGCCTTTACGGAAACTTCGGCCAAGCCAACTACTGCTCGGCCAAGATGGGTCTCGTTGGACTCATGAACAACGTCGCCATCGAAGGCGCGAAATACAACATCAAGTGCAACACCATCGCTCCGGTCGCAGCATCCCGGTTGACCGAAGACATCCTTCCGCCGGACATGTTCAAGAAACTGAAACCCGAATTCATCGTTCCGCTGGTCATGTATCTCTCTTCGGAAGCCAACCAGGACACCAAGATGATCTTCAACTGCGCCGCAGGCTGGTACAGCCGGGCCGAAATCATCTGCGCGAAAGGAGCCACCATCGGCGATGGCAACCGGCCGATCTCCGCGGAAGAGATCCAGCAGAACTGGGCTAAAATCACCGATCTTTCCGATAACAAAGTACTTACCAACCTCGGAGAATCATTCGGATTTCTTGGAAATCTCATCTAAGAGCCTTTTTCTGTAGTTTTTTTTTAATTATCGAAAGCCGGTGAGGAACGACGCTTCTTCCCCGGCTTTTTTATGCAAGAGAAGAGCCGGTTATGACGAGCCCTCCATTTCGACGATACCTGGACAAGCCCTATCCTCTTGTGTCCGGCGAAATTCGGAAAAGCATGGTCCGGGCCATGTCCGATTATCAGATGATCGAAGAGGGGGACCGGGTTCTCGCAGCGGTTTCCGGCGGCAAGGACTCGACCGCCATGCTGATCCATATGAAGGAGATCGAGCGGCGGGCGAACGTCTCCTTCACGGTGGACGCGCTCCTCATTGATCAGAAACAGCCCTGGTTTGATCCGGCCCCCTTCATCTCCTGGATGACTGCACGGGGATTTACGGTCAAAATCATCGAAGATCCTATTTTCGATGTGGCGCTGAAGAAAACCCGGCCCGGAAAGTCCCTGTGCCGTCTTTGTTCGAGATTGAGACGGGGAGCTCTCTATACCTACGCGGAAAAATACGGTTATTCCAAAATCGCCCTGGGCCATCACCGGGACGACATCAACGAAACGCTTCTCTTGAATCTATTTTTCGCCGGACGCTTGGCCGCCATGCCGCCCAAACTTTTTTCGGATAATGGAAAACACGTTGTGATCCGGCCCATGTG
Source organism: Desulfobacterales bacterium (assembly GCA_020056645.1). GTDB lineage: Bacteria > Desulfobacterota > Desulfobacteria > Desulfobacterales > JAHIVH01 > JAHIVH01. Next base: position 792 of record JAGVHJ010000312.1, on the reverse strand, counting down.
CTATGTGGAGGAAAAAAAAATCATCTCCTTCAAAAACGCGTTGGGCATACCTGTTGTGACCTGTGATTCGTGCAGCGCGAGAGAAAAGGGAAAACGGGAGGAAATGAAGATCCTGCTTAAGAATCTGGAGGATCAATATCCAGGCCTCCAGGCCACCCTTTTCAAATCCCTTCAGCAAGTCAGGACCTCCCAACTGATGGACCGGGAGCTGTTTGATTTTCATTCGATCCTTCCTCGGTATTGAGCGACCTCATTGATTTTAAACTGTTCCTTATTGTTGTTAAGCGCCTGAACAAAATGATTTCTTTTCAAATTAAATAGTATACTCGTTCAGACGCTTAACGTGGTGCTACACTTATCAGTAATTCGCCGTCTGGCCTTGGTATATGGACGAATTTCGCTCAATAACGATTTCAACGCGACGGTTGTTCGCACGTCCTTCGGCGGAGGAATTGTCCGCGATGGGACTGTTTTCACCCTTTCCATTAGTTGTTATGCGGTTATTTGGATAGCCTCTCTGTACAAGATAATCCCGGACCACGTTTGCGCGGCGTTGAGAGAGATTTTGGTTGTATGAATCGGAACCGTTGGAATCGGTGTAACCTTCAACGATGAGGTTGTGCTCACGAATAGTAAGTAAGGCATGGGCCACCTTATCAAGCTTTACATGAGCGGATGGCAACAACATCGACTCATTGGATCTAAAAAGGATGCTTCCGGAGAGTGTAAGAACCAATCCGCGTTCCTCCTCTTTCAGCGCGGCCAATTTAGCGAGCTCGGCCAAGGCGTCGT
>JAGVHJ010000478.1 GCA_020056645.1 Desulfobacterales bacterium | reverse complement strand
GTGGAGTTCAGACCCATTCTTCCGTCCGACGAATTTTCGTCCCGGAATTTTTTCTACTCCCTCAAGGAAGAGACCATATACTCCCGGTTTTTCCATAAGGTGAGAATCTTCTCCCACGAGATGGTTCAGAAGCAGTGGGCCCATGTGGATTACCGGAAAAATATCTCCATCATCGGTCTGGCCAAACGGGGGGGGAATATGTCCATCGTGGCCATCGGTTCATACGCCCACGTGGATGAAGATACGGCGGAGGTGGCTTTTGTGGTTCGTGAAAATTATCAGGGCATGGGGATCGCCTCCTATCTTCTCGAGGTGCTGGAGGAGATCGCAAGGGAGAACAACTACAAGAAATTTTTCGCGAGCGTGCTTCGTACCAACGCCTCAATGATTCACGTGTTTAAGAAGCGGTATCCCAATGCAAAAATATTAAATACCGGCGGCACGGAAATCGATATCGAGATGACATTTGACCTGGAAAAGGCCGAGGCGAAAAAAGAGCCTCTGACCCTGGAAGCCGAATAAAAAAAGGAAGGGAACATGAAAGCCTTGCTGATCGTCGCCCATGGCAGCCGTAAGAAAGAGTCCAACGAAGAGGTTCTTGATCTGGCAGGGAGCTTGGACAAAAAGGCCCGAGGCTCTTTTGATGTGGTGAGAGGCGCTTTTATCCAGTTCACGACGCCCCTTGTTTCCGATGTCATCTCCGAGCTGGTCAAGAAGGGAATGACGGAGGTGACGGTTCTTCCTTATTTTATTGCCGGTGGAAGTCATGTGACCAATGATATCCCAACAGTGATCGCCGATGCTAGGATCGCCTATCCAGAAATCACTTTTAGGCTCACGAACCATCTGGGGAAATTTGAGGGGTTGGCTGATTTCATTCTTGCTCAGGTGTCGGCTTAGAAAAGCGATCTTCCGGGTGGACCGGATTAGATTAAAATGATGGCATGAAAAATATGGTTTCCTGGGGAGCGCCCAATTGCTGCGGTTGCCGGGATGACATGTCTTGCCAATCATGGGGATTAGAAAGAACGCTCTTGGCGAATAAAACGAAGAGGAGGGGATTTTGAAAATCATCGACGCTCATTTCCATCTATACAAGAATGCTAAAACCGGAATCCTTGCCCAGGGCGGGGCCTCCTTATCTGGTTTCACAGGGGCCTTCGAAGAGGCGATGCCTTTGATTGAAAGGGCCGCTGTTGAAAAAATCGTCGCGCTCGCCGTTATTCCCATTCAGCCCATGAGAGATTCCGCTATTTCCAAATGGCCGTTGGATTTGACGCCAACTGAGAAGGCTGACAGAAAAGCGGCCCTGGAAGAAAAATTAAGATCCCGTCTCACCGATTTCAATCAATGGCTCCTTTCCATGGCGAGAACCGATCAACGGATCATCCCGGCCATTGCCGTTGACCCGACCCTGGATAGCTCTTTTATGAAAGAGTATATTTTATCAGCCATTGAGAGAAATCAGGTCCGGATTTTAAAAATCCATCCGGCTGTAAACCGAACCTCTCCCACAGACAAGGGCTACTACCCGATATACGATTTGGCCCAGGAGAAGGCCCTGCCCGTGATTTGTCACGGCGGTTTTTCCGGTGAAGACATTGAGGGAAAGTGGTGCATGCCGGGCCATTTTAAAAAGGTCAGTCAGGATTTCCCCACTCTGAAAATGGTGGCCGCCCACCTCTGTTATCCCCATACGGAGGAGCTTGCGCCGGTTATGAAGGCGTGCCGGAATCTCTATACAGATCTTTCCTTTGTGATCGGAAATGGCCTCTATGACGACGCCGCTCTGGTGTATCAAATTCGCTCCTTGGGAGAGGACCGCGTTCTCTATGGCAGCGATTATCCGTGGGCCGACCCGGTGAAAGGGGCCGAGCGTCTGATGGGAATCGGTCTTACCGATGGTGAGCTGGAAAGAATCGCCTGGAAAAATGCATCGGATCTCTTTGGCGTATGATGACGATGCCCGGCTAAAAAGCGCCGGAAAGAGAGTCGGAATGGAAGGAGGCCTCGCACACCCTATGGAAACCCATATCAATAGATTGATTCCGGTCATTAATTTACCTTACCACCACTATCTGGGAGTGGAGGGGGTGCGTGGAGAAGAGGGGCGGGGCTTCCTTTCAATTACCGTCCACACGAACAATGCAAACCCCCACGGCTTCCTTCATGGCGGCGTGATCTACTCGCTGTGCGATGTGTGCGCCTATGCGGCCTTGGTCACCATTCTTGAAAAGGAAAAAGAGGCCGTCACCCATGACATTCACGTCTCTGTATTGCGGCCCGCCGCCCTTGGCCAGCGGGTCGATTTCGAAGCGGAAGTGGTGAACAAAGGAAAAACCCTCTGTTTTATCGACGCAAAAGCATGGACCAATGGAAAACTGATAGCAACGGCCCGGATCACCAAGAGCATCCGGGACCGGGTGAAGTGACGTCCATTGCGCCTTGTTTTTAATGATGCTTTTTTCATCGTTGTTTCCCATCTTGTAACGCCCCCCCTTTTTTTTTAAAGAATGAGACCAATAGGGTCTAATTGGGATGCAGCCCTTGCTTTTTTCATGACTAAAAAAAACGTTTGTCAACTTTTTCAAAATGTTGGCAACCGTGGGAGACCAAAGATGCATGAAAATCGCCACGCTGAATAGTTAGAATATTTTTTGACTTTGTTTTCGAATTTTGTCATATTATTGAATAAGATTCAGTGTGTGAATAAAATTTTTATAGTGAACGATACACCCTTCGACAAGAAACGGAAAAAGGTGGAGCCGTGACACAAAAAACGATGGAAAAAACCAATGGGGAAGATGTCGGCGGGGGCAAGCCGCTCTCCAAATCGGCCATGAGAAGGCAGCGGGAACGGGAGCTTCGATATCAAACGATCCTTACCGCCGCCGAATCCCTCTTTTCCGGCCAGGGCTATCATGACACCAGCATGGAACAGATCGCGGACGCCGCTGAAGTCTCTGTGGGGGCGGTCTATTTCTATTTTAAAAACAAGGAGGATCTGCTGGCCTGCTTGATCGATCAAAGCGGCTATTGTCTGAGAACCATCCTTGGAGCGGCCTTTCTTGAATCGTCTCAAGATCTTTCAGGATTCAAAAAGGCCGGTCACGCATTTTTCGAGGATTATTGTCTCAACCATCCGGCAAAATTGGCCATTCTTTTCAGGGAATCGGTGGGGCAAGGGAAGGTGTTGGAGGAGCGGCGGAAGCAGGCCTTTGATAAGCTCGTCCGGGATGTGAGGGTGGCGTTGGAGAAGGTGTGCGAAGGGATGAATTATGAGTTCAAGTCAAACCTTTCATCCGAGATTATCGCCGTGAGTATCATGGGCATCTATGAGCG